>JAFUAR010000377.1 GCA_017460585.1 Clostridia bacterium | reverse complement strand
GCTGCTATACCGAAAAAGACAATGAGCTGCTTCGAAGCTGCATAGACGAGTGACGATGCATAAATCGTCAGCGCTTCCGCAGGGAAGCCCTCTCGCTTCGCCTAGAGAATTGGCTCGATCACGGCTGGTGTTTGATGCGCTTGCGCCCCTGATAGCGCTGGATCAGCACGCCCAGTATCCACGCCAGTACCCTCGTCCGCGGGCGCTTGCCCAGCCATGAAACGCCTTTCTCCAAGCGCGAGCCTGCCGAAAGAGGCGAGGCGCTTCACGCCGCCGTGGATGGAACGTCTGGTGTATGCCCCGCCCTCTTGGATGTATGGCAACGTAAATGGCGGCGAACTCCGCCGTTCGCCGCCATTTGGAGAAATGACCTAGAAAAAATCAATCGTAGTACTTTACCAGCTCTTCAAACGTGAGCGGTTTGGAAAACAGCGCGCCCTGCATGGTGGTTACGGGAAAATCGCGCAGAATATCCCTGAGGCGCTCGCTATCCACGCCCTTGGCGTTGATATGGTGCACGCAGGTCGCCGCCATGCGGGTGAGGTACTCCAATATATCCCTGTCGCGCTGGCTATGATCGATATTTTGCAAAAATTGGCTGTCGAGACAAACCGCGTCCACCGGCTCGCATTTCAGGAAGCCGATGGAATCCGTACCGCTGCCAAAGCCGTCGATAATGGTCAATACCCCCGCCTCGTGCAGCCGATCGATGAGTTCGTGCATACGCGCGGAATCGATATAGCGGCAGTCGCTGGCGAGCTTCAAGCTAAGCTGTTTGGGCGGGAAACCCGTTTTCTGCAGGAGCATCAAAAGATTATCCAGAAAATAATCCGACTCCAGCTGTAAGCGATATACATTGAGGCAAAGCAGGAAGCCCGGATCCTTTTCGAGCAGCTTCACGCCCTCGATCAGCCCGCGCCGCAGTATAAAATCGCCCAGCTCTTCAAATATAAAATCGCGCTCCAACAGCGGCAGGAAATCTTCCTGCCCCACATCGCCAAAGCGCTCGTCGCGCCAAAATACCGTAGCCTCCGCGCCGTTGGTCTTGCCGGTAACCGCATCGATCACGGGCTCGTAGCGCAGCGCGAAGCCGCGGCAATCATCGCCAATGCAATCGCGAATGGTATTCATGAGCTCCAGCGAATCCGCGCCGTCGTAATTAATGCTGCCGTTGAAATCGACCAGCTCGCCATGCCGATGGGTTCTGGACTCCTCGTACGCGTACATGAGGCAGGAATACACCGACGACGCGTCGGCTTCCGTACTGTAGAGCGATATCATACCGCCGTTGGCGATGAGCACGTTGCGAATTCCATTGATCTCCACGCCGCGCTGCAGCCGGTAACGAATCATTTCATAAATCGCAGATACCTGCTCCCTGGAAAGCGTATCTGTGAGCAGGGCGAATATTGCGGCATCCAAGCGATATACGCTACAGCGCTCGCGCACAATTTCCTGTATGACCCACGCGACCTCCTGCAGCACGCGATTACCGTAGGTAAAGCCGTAAAGCTTATTGATATCCGAAAGGTCGTTGATGCCCACGATGAGCGCATGGGCGCGCTTGCCGGAATGCATGAGCGCGCCGGTCGCCTCTAAAAAGGCGTTTTTATTGGGCAGAACGGTCACGGGATCGATATCGCTGCTGACGACCTCGTTAAACAACGCGCCGCCGATCAGGCTCGGCGTGCCGTTGACCCCGCGCAGAACCGCGCCCACCGCGCGGAAGTTGCCATACTTGCCGTTTTTCATGCGCACGCGGTAGGTAATATCATAGGTCTGGGCGCGCCCATCCAGCAACGGCAGCATGACGTCCATATACCGCTTGCGATCATCGGGGTGCAGGTAATCGTTCCAGTCCATGGCGCCGTTGGCGATGTATTCGCCCGGCAGGTCGAACTGCTCCACGGCGCTGGCGGAATAGCGCGTAAACCCGCCCTCCACGTGCATGAGGGATACCATTGTGCCATGCACCAGCAGGGTAAACGCATCAAACACATCATCCAGCATTTGCTTATGAATGGGATTCATATTGATCTCCATATCTCAGCTCCCCTCCCCGACCGACAGCTTCGAAGCAATCAATTCCTCCAGCGTTTCGTACACCCGTTCCGGATCGACCGGCTTGGACAAGTGGGCGTTCATGCCCGCGCGCAGCGTGCGCTGCACATCCTCATCAAACGCGTTGGCCGTGAGCGCGATAATGGGAATGGACGTTCCGTCGGCTCTACCGCCTGTGCGAATGCGCTGGGCGGCGGTTAAGCCATCCATCACCGGCATTTGCAGATCCATGAGGATCGCATCGTAATATCCGGGGGGATTGCCCTCGAACAGGTCCAACGCAATCTGCCCGTTCTCGGCTAGATCCGCCTCCATGCCGCGCATATTGAGAATTTGCTTCATAATTTCCGCGTTAATGGCAATATCCTCCGCCAGCAGTATGCGCCTGCCGGAAAGATCGGCAACGGTCGCTTTCCGCAGCGACCTGCGCCGGTCGGCGGCGATTCGTTCAAACGCGGTCAGCACATTGGATACGAACAGCGGCTTGGCGATAAACGCGTCCACGCCCGCGCTGCGCGCCGCATCCTCAATATCATCCCAATTGTAGGCGGTCAGCATGATTACGACGGAATCGGCGCCCACGATTTTGCGAATTTCGCGGGACATTTCCACGCCGTCCAGCTCCGGCATTTTCCAATCGACCAAAATGAGGTTGTAGCCTTCCATGCGCGCCGCCTTCAGGCGCACCTCGTCCAACGCGGTCGCGCCGCCGGCGGAGGTCTCCACGGTAATCGCCGCGTCCTCCAGCACCAGACGCGCGTGCTCGCGGGCGACCGGATCATCATCAATCACGAGCACTTTGAGCTCCTGCGGACGAACGGTATACGCGGCGTCGTGTTTTCGGTCGCTATCGCGCAAGGCAAGCGACACGGTAAACGCGGTGCCCACGCCCTTTTCGCTTTCCACGGATATGGTTCCGTTCATGAGCTCGACTATATTTTTGGTAATTGCCAGCCCCAGACCCGTGCTGCCATAGCGGTTGGTCGCGGAGCCGTTTTCCTGACTAAACGCATCAAACACATGGGGCAGGTAATCTCGCTCCATGCCGACGCCCGTATCTTGAATGGTAAAGCGGAAGCTGGTTTGCCCCTCGTAGCGCGCCACGTTTTCCACAATAAAGCGCACCTTGCCCGGCGCGGGGGTGAACTTGACGGCGTTGCCCAATATATTGATCATGACCTGCTTGAGCTTCATCGCGTCGCCAATGTAGTAATCCTCCACGCGACCCTGCACGGTACATTCATAGACCAAGCCGCGCTCTTGGCACTGGCTGCCCACCATGGTATTGATCTGTTCCAGCATTTCCGGAAAAGAGAATTCCTCGCTGCGAATGGACATTCTGCCGCTCTCGATGCGGCTCATATCCAATATATCGTTAATGAGCCCCAGCAGATGCCGCGCGCTGGCACCGATTTTCTCCAGCTGATCGCGCGTTTCGGCGGAAATATCGGGATTGCGCAGGGCGATGCTGTCCAGACCGATGATGGCGTTCATGGGCGTGCGAATTTCATGGCTCATGGAGGACAGGAACGAGGTCTTCGCCACATTCGCCTGATTCGCCGCCTCCAGCGCTTCGCGCAGCCGCTCGTTCATTTCGAGATGCTGCTTTTGAATTTCGGTGGTATCGCTCTTTAATAATATGTAGAAGTTTGCCTCCGGATCGATGCTGTAAAAATCGAACTGCTTATAGTAGCGCTCGCCTTCCAGCTCCACGGCGATATTCACCACATACGGTTCGCGCTGCTTGAGCTCCGCCTCAACGGTGGAAAGCTCCAGCGCGCGCTTCATTCTTCCGCACTCCTCGGGCGTGCCGGTGAGCACGGGAAACACCTGCGCGGTAAGGTAGCGCTGGTAGCTGCCGCTGGACGCCGCGGGAAATATATTGCCGCGGCGCGCGTCAATGGTTTGCCCTATGGTCACGCCGTACTGACCGTTGACCAAATAACACACCATATCGAACTGCTGCGCCAATATTTTATCCATCAGCACTTCCTTCACCTTTTCGCTGTTGCACTCCTGCTCGGTGATGAAGGCGACGATATCGCCGCTAAGCGGATGGCGCGTAATGGACGCGGAGAGATTCACAAAGCAGGAGCGCCCGTCGCGGCGGATGGAATACAGCACCTGCGATAGGCTGGCGCGCCCCTCCAGATAGCTGCGGCTCAGCGCATCGCGATTGAATTCCTGCACAAAGCGCGCTTGCTCGAATTGAATGGGATAATTTCCGGCGCGCTGCCGGAACGACTCGGAATAAGCAAAGGCGATGGAATCGGAATCAAACAGATCGCGACCCTTGATTTCCTCGAAGCTGTCGCGCGTAAGATTGACGCGGAACATCGCCAGCGTGCGCTCGCTCACATGGTAAAAATTGTTGCCCATGCTGGAATACGTGCTGCGCAGGCGATCCTCGTGCCGCTTGAGGGCGTTGATATCCGTATAGGTGCAGTACACGTACTGCTCGCCAAAGTCGTCAATAAACGCGTAATGCACGTTGACCCATATGCGATTGCGCTTGGCGGTAATTTTCTGTATGGTGAGCGAAGTGGTGCCATCGTACGCCACGCGGTTGCGGAACATACTGCGCACCAGCGGGCGGTCTTCGGGATTGGTGGTACGGTAAAAGCCCATATCGCGCATGAGCGCGGCGGCTTCCTCGGTGGTGCACTCCATCATATCCGCAAATTCCTGCGAAATGAACACCGGCTCCATGCGCCCGTTATCCGAACGACGCAGCAATACCGCGTTGTTGCCGATTTGGCGTATATTTTTCAGAAACTGCGCCTTCGCCTCGCTCGCCGCGAGCGAAGATACGGCGTCGTCCCGCATCAAATGACCATCCATATCGTTTCACCGAACCGCCTTGAGGGCTTTTTTGGTTTCATACATGAGCGCGTCCGCGCGGTCAAACACGTTTTCTATGCGCAGATCTTCGCCCTTCTTCCACTCGGACATACCGCAGGCAATGACCACCTCGCCGGTTTGAATATGCTCCTGATTGCACTTGCAAAGCTGATCGATCAGCTCCGCTCGGCTTTCAAAATCCTGCCCCGAAAGCAGCGCGACAAACTCGTCGCCGCCGATGCGATATACGGGGCTATGCTTAAATATATTGCAGATGATGGCGCAGGCGCCCTGAATGAACTTATCGCCCGCTTTATGCCCCAAAGTATCGTTCACAGCCTTCAAGCCGTTTACATCGCACACCACCACCGCGAAGGGCGACGCCGCGCCGGTGCGTATGCGATCGTTCCAATCCTCCTCGGCGAGCACGAACGCGCGCTTGCTCTTTACGCCGGTGAGCGCGTCGCGGTTGGCGATTTGCCGCGCTCGGTCCAGCTCGCGCTTATACTCCTCCTCGCGCTTCATCTGCGCGTCGATACTGCTCACGCCAATGACGATATGCGGATCGTTAATATCCTCCATGCGGCTCGCCTTCATGTTGACGTAGGTGGGTACGCCGTCGAACATGAGGCGGTAGGTCAGCGTAAAGGTGCGGTTTTCGCCAAGCTCCTTTAATATGGCTTCCTTGGTAAAGGCGGTGAGCAGCTTGTTTTGATCCTCCGGATAAATGACGCGGAGTATATTTTTGCGGCTGAGGGAGAAGAAATCGTCTCCGCTCTTTTCCACGTTGAGCTCGTCGTACTCCTCGTGCGCGCTGTATTCAATAAAGTGGTCGGTTTGGGTATCCACATAGTAAATGCTGAAATAATCCTGCGCCAGCGCTTGAGCGATGCGCGAATACGCCGCCACTCTCTGACGCTCCGCTTCTAGCTTTTGTTCATCGCTAATTTGCGAATCGATATTGCTCACGCCGATGATGATATGCCTGCCGCCCTGTCCATCGGCAAACATCGCCTTGAGGCGGTAATAGAGCGGGTGCCCTTGAATGACCAAGCGATAATCCATGGAAAAGGTCTGCCGCGCGCGCAGCTTGCTAAGCAAATACTCCTTATCCATGCAGTCGTTGACCCTGCTCTGATCATCGGCATAGACTACGGTGGGCACGTTCTTTTTACAATCGGCAAAGAAATCCGAACCCGAAATTTCCAGCTTTAACGCGCCATAGGAGCCTTCGGTGACAAATTCCATGTAGGAACCGGTCTCCACATCCACGTAGTAAATGCTCTCCATATCGCTGGAAAGCGCCTGCGCCAGACTATTGAAATTGAGCGGGTTATTCTCTTCCTCCTGCGGATTGGCCTGACGGAACTGCTCGTCGACATTGCTGATGCCGATGACGATATGGTGATTATCATGCGTGCTCGCGCGCATCGCCTTCAGGTTGTAGAACATGGGCGCGCCGTCGATCACCAATCGATAGGTCATAGAGAACGGCTGCGTTCCGACCAGCTGAGAGAGCAGAGCCTCCTTCTGCATAGAAAGCGCCACGCGCGTTTGATCGTCCGAATACACTACGCGCGGAATGTTCTGCTGCGTTTCTAGGAAGAAATTCGCGCCGCTGCGGGCAATTTGCAAATCCTCGTAGCGCCCTTCCGAACTGAACTCCACGTAGTGATCGTTTGCCGTGTCTACATAATATATGCTTTCAAAACCGCTGGAGAGCGCGTGCGCAATGCGCCCGAACGTAACGTCCTGCTGCGCCTTGTCCTTTTTCGCGTGAACGGCGTTCGCCACGCCTCCCTTGTGCGTTTGATCCCATACCATGCGCTCCACCATGAAGCGCTCGTACTCCTCGGGGGGCACGGGGCGCGAGAAATAATAGCCCTGCACAATATCGCAGCCCATCGCCTTGAGCGCGTTCAGCTGCTCCTCGGTTTCCACGCCCTCGGCAATGGTCGGAACGGAGAGATAATCCGCAATGTCGATAATGACCTCCAGCATACGCGTATCCCTGCGCTGGTTGAAGGCGTTGCGGATGAACTGCATATCCAGCTTGAGCGCATCGATCGGCAGGGTGGAAATCATATTGAGGGAGGAATAGCCGGTGCCAAAATCGTCCATTTCGATTTGGAAGCCCAGCTTTCGCAGCGAATGAACGGTTTCGATAATCTGCTCCGAATCCTGCGTATATGCCGATTCGGTAATCTCCAGCAAAAACTCCGTGGGTTGAAGCCCATGCTTTTGCAGTATATTCTGCAGCGTAGCGATCAGGTTCGGATCGTACATATCGATGCGCGAAACGTTTACGGATACGGGAATGGTGTAGCCGAAGCGCGCCTTCCAATCCTCAATTTGCGCGGCGGCGTGCTCCCAAACGTACAAATCCAATTCCTGAATAAGACCGTTGTCTTCAAACAGCGGAATGAACACCCCCGGGCTAATCATGCCCAGCTTCGGGTGCTTCCAGCGCACCAGCGCCTCGGCGCTCGCCAAAACGGGAATTTCGGGGCGCACGTCGAACTTCGGCTGATAGAATACGGTAAACTGCTCCTCCTGAATGGCGATATGGAAATCCTCTATGAGCTGCTCGGCGTACATTTCCTTTTCGTGCAGCTCATTGTCATAAATGGCGATATTCTTCACAAAGCTGCTGCGCACGGTATCCGCCGCCAGCTTGGCGCGGTCGAAGCGCAGCTCAATATCGATGGACTTATCCACATTGCTGTACACGCCCATGCGCAGGCGCACGCGATTGGAGGGCAAATCCTCGCCCGACAAACCGATCGAGGCGCTTTCCAGCAAATTCTGGTAGTCTTCGCGGTGCGGACAGTACACCATAAACGTGTCCGCCTGCCTGCGGCACACAATGCCGCCCGATTCGAACACCATATCGCGCAGCTTTTCGCCGATGCGCCTAAGCACATCGTCGGCATAGGTCTTGCCATAGCGCTCGTTGATCATGTGGAAATGGTACACATCCAGCACGATGGCGTCCATATCCAAATCGACATGGTGCTGATCGAACTGCTCGGCATAGCGGTAGAAATACTCGCGGTTATACAGTCCGGTCAAACTGTCGCGCTCGGTATATTGAATAATATCTCGGTCCTCGGAGAGCTCTATGGTGCGCAGCACGCGCGCCTGAATGACGCCCGGCTGGGGGTAGGGCTTGGGAATAAAATCAATCGCGCCCAATCGCAGGCATTCGACTTCGGAATTCTGGTCGGAGGTCAGCACAATTACGGGAATTTTCTGTATTTCCGCGTCCGCGCGCTTTTCACGCAGCAGCTCCATTCCATCCATATTGGGCATCATTAAATCGAGCAGCACCAGCGAAAGCGTATTGCGGTGGGCCCGAATCAGTTCGAGCGCCTGCGCGCCGTCCGTAGCGAACAACAGCTCATAGTCCGCTTCGAGCACCGCGCGCAAAAGCTCGCGGTTGATCAATTCATCGTCCGCGATCAGTACGAGGCGCTTGCCGTTATTCGAATGAAATTTAACGTGGCTTTTGAGCATATGGGATTGCCTCCAGACCCGATAATATACTTATTTATAATATTATAGCAAAAAAGGGTACGCATTACAATACGCGAAAAAGGGCTATTCGAAGAAATCGCCGTGGCGAAGCAGATGATTCGGCTCCGCCACGATGAACTGCTCGTCCCATCTGCCGGAAACCAGCTTCTCCAACAGGAGATTGCCGCCCTCTACAAAATCGAGCGTAGCGGAAATCATATCGGCGTTTTGCTGGGCGGCGGCAACGTACGCTTCCTCGTAGCAATTGTTCATGCCTGTATCGATAATATCGAGCGCGTGATAATTGTCAAACCACATATGAAACAGCGTTTCTTTGTCGAGGGCGGCAAAGGTCGCGTCTTGATGGGTGTAATCGCTCATTAAACGAAGGGCGGAAAAATCCTCGGGATGCTGTTCGTACAGGTAGAGGTGCCCCATTTCTTTGCGATTGGGGCAATAGTCATGCGTACGGGTGAGCAGGAGCGACACACAGTCGTCCACGCGAGGCGCCACTACGCGGCGGTTCAGGCGCACGTGCTCCCACACGCCCCCGCAAAACCCCATGGCGACCAGCAGCGTATCCACATCGTCCGGCAGCTGAGCGACCGCTTCCAGCATAGCGTCCTTCATGCGCTCCGGCTCCACGTGCAGCAACCGGTCGAGCTCCAGCACCGGATAAGCGGTGCCCTGCGAGCGCTGGGCGGCTTGCACATATATGCTCAACGAGCTGCAGGTAACGATGACTGCGTTCATATTTCCACGCTCCTTGCTTTTGGCTACGCGCCCTGCGCATTGGTATTAATGATATTATATGCATAAAGAGCGTTTCGGGCAAGCGGGGCGACGCAATAGACGCACAGCGCAAAATGAAAGGAGTTTCAAGGGAAATGGCGACCGAAAGGTTTGAGCGCCGTCGCCTCCAAAAGTACAAAGCGGACGCCTATTGCAGGCGTCCGTTTTGCGGTTTCAGTTCGTAATTAATAATTTTCGGCGTTAACCTCGAAGTAGCTCTGCGGATGCGCGCATACGGGGCATTTCTCAGGCGCCTCGGTGCCCACCACAATGTGTCCGCAGTTGCGGCATTCCCACACCTTTACGGTGCTCTTTTTGAATACCTCCTGCATTTCCACATTCTTCAACAGCGCGCGGTAGCGTTCCTCGTGATGCTTCTCGATTTCGCCCACCATGCGGAACTTCTTTGCCAAATCGGCAAAGCCCTCCGCTTCGGCGGTGCGGGCGAATTCCTCGTACATATCCGTCCACTCATAGTTCTCGCCTTCCGCGGCGGCGCTCAAATTCTCCGCCGTGGTGCCGATGCCGTTCAGCTCCTTAAACCACAGCTTGGCGTGCTCCTTCTCGTTTTCCGCGGTCTTCAAAAACAGCGCGGCGATTTGCTCAAAGCCCTCCTTCTTCGCCTTGGAAGCGAAATAGGTGTACTTATTGCGCGCCTGAGATTCTCCGGCGAAGGCCGCCTCGAGGTTCTTCTCGGTTTGCGTGCCGACATAGGGGTGTTTGGGCGAAACGACCTTTTCGAATTTAGAAGCGGGCTGTTTGCATACAGGGCAGGTGAAATCAGCGGGCAGAGGACCTTCGTGGACATAGCCGCATACGGTACATTTCCAAGTTTCCATGCGCGTATAACCCTCCTTATGGTAGTATTGATGGCTTCCGGCACTATCATAACCGAACCCTGCGGAGTAAGTCAACCATAACGATTGTGGCAAGAAGGCATAGTATTATGAATAAAAAGAAAACAATGCCCTATTCCTATTGACTATATGGGAATAATCGGATACTATGGCGGGGAAATCTACTACAGAAGGAAGTGCATTCTTTTGCGTAAGGCAATTTTGCTTGTACTGTGCGTATCCATGCTGGCGGTGCTGACCGGCTGTTCTTCCAACGCGACCGAAACGAAAGCCGCCGCAACCGAGACGAAAGCCATAGCGACGCAGACCAGCGAAGGGCTCTCGATCGATACTTCGCTTTTGAAGAGCGGCATTACCACCATTTCCTGCAAGACCGACGGTACCTCCATGCAGCTGCTGGCGTACAAAGACGATCAGGATCTAACGCATATTTCATGGAACACCTGCCAGTCCTGCAACGGCTCGCCCATGGCTTATTTTGATGTAGAGGGCGAACAGCTCGTGTGCCAGAACTGCGGAAACCAGTTTGAGTTTGATTCCATCGGCACCACCAGCGCGGGCGGCTGCCTGCCTTGGGCGGTAGCGGACTTTACCGAGGATAACGGCATTATCACCATTCCCAAGGTGGAATTGGAGGGTATGACCGACGCGTTTTCCAACTGGAAGAAGGGCTTATGAGCGAAATCAACAAGGTATGGCGCATAGAGGGTATGATGTGCACCCACTGCGAGCGCACTGTGGAAAAGGCGCTGAAGGGGGCAAATGGCATTCGCAACCCGCGCGCCAACTATCGGCGGGGCGTGCTGCGCGCCCAATGGGACGCTTCACTCATTTCGGAAAACGAAATTGAGGAGCGGCTTTCCAACGTAGGGTACCACCTGCGCCGCGGCTCCGCCGCCAAAACGGCAATACAGGTTCTATTGTTCCTAGCCGCGGCGGTCGCGTTGTACTTTGTGTTGACCCATACGCCCGTGGCGGACTGGACGCGCGCGTTCCCCGTGGCTCGGCAGGGCTTGAGCCTTGGCGCGCTATTGCTGCTGGGCATGACCACATCGATCCACTGCGTGGCGATGTGCGGCGGCATCAGCCTATCGCAGGCTTCGAAGGGGGATACGGCTTCCGTCGTTCTCCACAGCACCATGTACAACGTGGGGCGCATGATCTCCTACGCGATTACCGGCGCAATTCTGGGCGGTTTGGGCGGATTG
>JAFUAR010000376.1 GCA_017460585.1 Clostridia bacterium | reverse complement strand
CATCACTCGCCGGTATACCCCGCTTTCGTGCGTTTCGTCGAAGGCGATGGTCGCCCCTACGGGCATGGGTCGTTCCGTCACTACGTGGTATGTGATCACTGTGGTTCGTTCGCTCCTTGGTGGTTTTCTTCGCCTTCCATGGTAGCATAAATCGGCTTTGTTGACAATATCGGTGGGTTTCGCAGAAGGGGCGAAGGAGGGGTAGAACGCGCGGAAAATCAAGCTTCAGAATGGGCGATTCTGCGCGCATAACTGCCTTCCTTGAATAACTTCATCCCCGTGTCCAGTGTTTGTCACATTGTTTTGCTACAATAGCAATATCTATTGAAGCGTACAAGGGAGGGAACGCGCATGGTCTACCGCGCGGCGATATTTGATTTTGACGGCACCGTGGCGCGCACGGAAGAGGGCATTACCCGAAGCGTCGCCCACGCGTTGAACGCCTTGGGCAAACCTGTGCCCGACGCGGCGACGCTCAGGCGCTTCATCGGTCCTCCGCTGTACGCCTCGTTTATGGATATTACCCATCTTTCGCCCGAGGAGGCGGAGCGCGCCGTCGCCCTCTACCGCGAGCGCTACGGCACGATCGGTCTGTACGAGGCGGAGATCTATTCAGGGCTGCCCGAAATGCTGGTCGCCCTGCGGGCCGAGGGGATGTATACCTGCGTGGCGTCGGGCAAGCCGGAGGCGTTCTTGCGGCGCATCATCGCGCGCTTTGAAATGGAAGCGTTGTTCGACGCGGTGGCGGGTCCCGACCCGGGGAGCCATTCGGCGGATAAGTCCGGCGAAATTCTGCGCGCGCTGCCCGCGGGCGTAACGCCCGCGCAGGCGTGCATGGTGGGCGACCGGCGCTTCGATATTGAATCGGGCAAAAAGCTGGGCATGACCACCGTGGGCGTCACGTGGGGCTACGGAGACCGCGAAGAGCTGCAGCGCGCCGGCGCGGATTTCATTGTGGAAGATGTCGCCCGTTTGACGGCGTTGTTACGATACGGCGATCAATGAACAAAAACAACTGCGAACGCGTCTAAAGGGCGCATTGTGTAAGAATTGAACCCCCAAAGAGGTGGATATAATGGCATACGAAGAGCTTTGTATGTATTGCTTTGAGGACAGAGAGGGTCACGCCATCTGTCCGCACTGCGGTCGCGATTCGCGCGTGACCGTGCCGCAGGTTCAAATGCTGCCCGGCACGCTCATTTACCACGACCGCTTCTTGATCGGGCGCGCGCTGGGGCAGGACGCCACCGGCATTGTCTACGCCGCGTTCGATACGCGCAAGGAAAACCGCCTGCGCATACGCGAATATATGCCCCGCGACTGCGCCGAGCGCCTGCCGGACGGCTCCGTGGTGCCCATTGCGGGCATGGAGGATAAGTTCGACCGCGGCATGGAGAAGCTGCGCGCCAGCGTGGAGGATGTGGAAGACCCCCGCCAGCGCCATTTCTACTTCGAGGAATACGGCACGGCGTATATCGCCCAGCGCAAGAACGCGCAGGCGGCGCCGCAGCCGCAGAGCGTAGAGGAGGAGGGCTCGGGGCTCAAGCAGATCGGGCTCATCGTGGGCATCGCCGCGGCGGTGGTGCTGGTGGCGGTCATCGTCATCATCGTGCTGGTGAACGGCGCGCTG
>JAFUAR010000375.1 GCA_017460585.1 Clostridia bacterium | reverse complement strand
GCCACGGAGTGCGCCCACGAGCCAGTCGCCGACCCCGCGGTCGCGCCCGGGTGCGTCGCCTCCGGCTGGACGGAGGGCAGCCACTGCGCGCTGTGCGGCGCGATATTGGAGCCTCAGGTCGAAATTCCTCCGCTCGGTCATACGCCTGCAATCGACCCCGCCGTGCTCCCCACGCCGGAGCAGTCCGGACGCAGCGAGGGCGTCCATTGCGCGGTTTGCGGCGCGGTGCTCGTGGAGCCCATGGAAATTCCCCCCACCCTGCCGGTGCCCATCCGTCAGGGCGCCAGCCATACCATAAAGGAAGGCGACGTACTGCGCCTGTTCCCCCTGATCGCCTTGACTGACGGCTGGACGCTGCACTCCATACAATCCGCCGATTCCCAAATTGTTCAGGCGGATATGCTGGGCAATGTATACGCCCTGCGCGCGGGGGAAACGCAGATTTTACTCACCTTAGAATGTGAGGGCGTCGCGCTGCGCTCGCTTGTAACCATCAAAGTCGAGCCCGCGATCGTTCCCTCCATATCGCTTTCCCCCGCCGATTCGTGGGTGATGTTCGTGGGCGAAACGCTGCGCCTTACGCCCACCGTCGTTCCCGAAGGCGACGCGCTGCCCCTCGTGTGGAAGAGTTCCAACGAAAAAATACTGCGCGTGGAAAACGGTCTGGTGACCGCCATAGACCACGGCTCCGCCGTCATTACCGTATCGACCGAAGACGGGCGCTCCGCCTCCATCGAGATCGTCGCCGAGCCGCCCATATTGCCCACCTCCACCAAATACGATACCATTGCCGATTTGAGCCATTACAACGGCGTGATTGACTGGGCGACCGCCCGCGAAATACTGGATTTCGTAATATTGCGCGCCACGGTGGGCGATAAGAAGGACAACCAGTACGCCACCAACGCGAAGAAATGCGCGCTGCCCTTCGGCGCGTACCACTACGTCAAGGCGGGCACCGCCGAAGAGGCGCGCATCGAAGCGGAATTCTTTTATTCCGTCGCCACCGCCAACGGCATCGAGCCCCTGTTCTTCGTGGCGGATATTGAATACGAAGCGCAGAATAAGGACACCACGCGCCCCGTATTCGAGGCGTTTGTGCAGCGCCTGCGCGAGCTCGGCGCGGAAACGGTGGGCGTATACATTAGCCAAAACCGCTACGCCTACATCAAGGGCGTATCGGACAAGGCGGATTTCGTATGGATTCCGCGCTGGGGCAAGAACGAGGGCGTGGCTTCTTCCAGCTATGAACCCGCCTACACCTGCGATTTGTGGCAGTACACCAGCAACGGATATGTGCCCGGCATAGAGGGCGACGTGGATCTCAACCTGCTGCTGGGCAAAAAGAGCATCGGCTGGTATACCGGCACGGAAAAGGTGGTGCGCGATTACGGGCTGCGCGTGGTGGTTACGGGCGATTCGGTCGCCATCCGCACCGGCGCGGGCACGAGCTTTGCCGTAATCGAAACGGTGAGCGCCGGCAAAAAGCTGCTGCCCATTACCGACAGCAACGGTCTGCCCATATTGAGCAGCAACGGCTGGTACGCCGTGCGGGCGACCAATCAGGTGGGATGGATCAGCCGAAAATATGTAAAGGTGACCACGGGCTACTAATTTACCGCCGCAGAACCATTTGTTACCATTCACCCACGGGAGTGTCGGGGGTCGCAGCCCCCGACGGTAATCCGCAGCGGCGGCGTGTACGCCGCGAGGACGCGGACCAAGTGTCCGCTTCCTTG
>JAFUAR010000374.1 GCA_017460585.1 Clostridia bacterium | reverse complement strand
GCCACTGCCACCCCCTCAGGTTTTGCTAAAACCGCTATGCGGTTTCCGGGCGCAAAACCTGCAAGGAAGCGGACACTTGGTCCGCGTCCTCGCGGCGTACACGCCGCCGCTGCGGATTGAAAGTCGGGGATTGCGATCCCCGACACCCCATGGGTAAATGGTAACCCTCTTTTTATGAATGGATTCAACCGATTGTTGCTGAATAAAATCGAATATGATTTCCAGCAGCGGCTCGCTCCAGAAGGTGCCCTCATGCTCCGCGCCGGTCACGCGCACCAAATCGGCGCTGTAGCCGCACTCGTTCAGGCGTTCGTAGAGGCGCTCCGTATCCGAATAGAGCACCACGGGGTCGTTATCGCCGTGGAGAATGAGGAAGGGCGGAAAGTCCTTGTTCGGCTCCACGTAGTACAGCGGGCTGACCTGCCTGAGCGCGGGGCGAATTGCATCCGCCGTGGTTCCGCCGCCCATCGCCACGAATACGTTGTGGTCGTCGGCGGGCAGGTCCTTATACTGCACGTCCATCATGCGCACCAAATCGGTGGGACCAAAGCAATCCACCACCGCCTGCACGCGGGTGGAAACGCCCTGCCACTCCCCCGCCTCAAATGCGGGATCGTCCGCCGTCATGCCTACCAGCAGCGCCGTATTGCCGCCGGAGGAGGTGCCCCATGCGCATACGCGCTCGGGGTCGATATCGTAATCCTGCGCATGGGTCTTCAAAAAGCGAATGGCAGTTTTCACATCCACCAAAAAGGCGGGCGACTTGGCGGTAAAGCTGGAGCGGTGCGTCACCGTCGCCACCACGAAACCGCGATACGCCAGCCGCGCCAGCTGCGGGATTTCCCACCACTGGTTGGGCTGCGTCCACGAGCTGCCCTGAATGAACACCACCAGCGGGTAACCCTTGCCGCCGGAGGGCTTCATGGGCTTGAGCAGGTGCAGCTTGAGCGGCTGCCCGTCCGGCTGGGCAAACAGTATATCGCCCTTTAGATCGACCAAGCCCTCAAACGAAGGGTTGTTGGGAATGACTCGAATCGTGCCCATAGCGCGCCTCCTTACTGCTTTTTCAGCCCGAGTCCCACATTAAACGCCTTGGCGACCACGTTGCCCACGGAGCGGTACGCGCCGAAGAACGAATCGAATATAATGAGCTTCAGCTTGCTCAAATCCACCTTGCCGTCCGTCAGCACGCGCTCATCCGCCTGCGTGGCTACGATTTCGCCAATGAGGTAGCCTGTATCGGGGCTCCAAGAGCGCACGCGGCATTCCAGCGTAACCGGAAACGCGTCTATAATCGGGGCGTTTACGCGCGCGCTGTTGTGCCACGCGCAGCCCGCCTGCTCCAGCTTGTTCACCTTCGCGCCCGTTTCCACGCCGAAGTAATCGCAGATCTCCACGGTATCCTCCGTGCCCAGCGCCACGGTAAACGCGCCGGTCTTCTCAAAGTTCTCCGTGGTCTTGTGCTTGCCCAGCATCAGTGTAATTTCACCGTCGTCGCTCTGCATACCCCACGCGGCGTTCATGGCGTTGGGCACGCCGTTTTCATCAAACGTGCCGATAATGTATACGCCAAGCGGCGCGACCGTGGATTTCTTTCCCGCAATTTCTACTGCCATGGGGAATTCCTCCTTTTTCCATATGGATATTGGTTTATTCTGCGCGATATGTCATTTTCCTTCAAGAATTGGGTCAACGTCCCTTATGTTTTTGCTTTCGCTTTTGTTGGCTTTGTATAAAGCGCCGTCGCTCCTCCTCCATCCTTTGCCGCCTGTCCTTTTGCGCGCGCTCCGTTTTGCGCTGTTCGCGCTGCATTTGCAGCGCCTGCTGCGCCTTCGTGCCCACGCCGCTTCCCTGTGCCTGCCGCTTTGCTTCCCGCTGGCGGCGTTTGGGCGAATCCGCCCGCCTTCGCAGCTCGGTATGCACCGCGGGAGAAAACTCCAGCTCGAAATAGTGCGCCAGTACAAAGGCGTACACCTCGTAATCTTTGGGTTCGGCGCCAAAGGTCACCTTGCAGGCGCTCGTCGCGCCGTTGCCGACGCGCTCAAACACGCCCACCCAAAACGGATC
>JAFUAR010000373.1 GCA_017460585.1 Clostridia bacterium | reverse complement strand
TGGACGGGGGACACGTCCCCCGCCACTGCCACCCCCTCAGGTTTTGCTAAAACCGCTGCACGGTTTTCGGGCGCAAAACCTGCAAGGAAGCGGACACTTGGTCCGCGTCCTCGCGGCGTACACGCCGCCGCTGCGGATTGAAAGTCGGGGATTGCGACCCCCGACACCCCCATGGGTGAATAGTAATGCTGGAGGTCAATTTGAACCTCCAGCCCCATTTTTTTAGATTGTTTATTCCGGTTGTTCGCTCTCCCATTCGTTCACGATCTGTTGAATATCCGCCCGCATATCGCGCTCGGGCCATACGCCCACCAGCTGTACCGGAGCGTCCACATATACCGGCTCGCCCGACACATGTACATTGATACGCAGCGTATACTTGCCGTCCGGCAGGTTTGCGTTCGCCTGCGTGAGATCGAGCCAAAGAATCATGCCCGCCTCAACATCGTTTTCATTCGTCACCTTATCCCGCACTTTATTCAGGCTTTCATAATTCAAGCCCTGCGTATTGCGATAGGTTCTAAAGGCTATATTGGGCTGAACGATTGCAGGATTATAATTTTTAGTATCCTGCTCCACATCCATTGGGATATGCGCGACCGCGTTGTCATTTGCATCCAGCACCGTAATATCGCCGATGGAGGGCGCAAAATCGTAGGATTTATAAATCCACATGGTCAGCAACAGCTGATCCGGTCGGAACGCGGTATTCTCCGGCACGTCTACGCCCGCGGCAAACGGATCGATTTCCATGCCGTTCACAAAACCGCCCAGCACGTACGCTTCGGCATCGGGCACATCCTTTTGGATGGGAATGGGCGTAGGTACGGGGGAAGCCGTGGGTTCGGAGGTAACGTTTTCCGGATACAGCGAGAACGGCTGCGTATTGGAAAGCTGCGTATAGCTATCCGTACCCCAATCATACGCCGCCAAATAGACGGAATGCATTCCCTCCGGCAGACCAACCGTCTTCACAGTCATGTGGAAGCTATTCCCATTCCATTCAACGCTGCTCGGCAGCAGTTCCTTGCCGATATCTTGCGCATACAGCGTGAGTTCCTTTTGGCGAACGTCTCCGCTATATTGACCTACAATATCCAAATCGGAGCCCACCGGCAGGAAGTTGTTGATGATCTCAATTGCGCCGTCCAGATCGGACTGGGGCGCCAACGGCACGCTCGTCGGCGCAGGCGCTTCCGTGAAAGGAACCTGCGTAGGCTGCTCCGTAGGCACGGGCGTGGGTACCGCCGTAGGCTCCGGCGTGGGCGCCTCAGTCGGCATCGGAGTAGGCGCTTGCGTGGGAATGGGCGTAGGTACTGCCGTAGGAATCGGCGTAGGTACCGCCGTGGGAATCGGCGTAGGTACCGCTGTGGGTTCTAGCGTGGGTATTGCCGTAGGTTCCGGTGTGAGAATCGGCGTATCTGTGGGCGCGGGCGTTGCCGCCGCGCCGACCCATACAGGCTCGCTCACGATATACCATCCTGCTTCATTATACAGCAGCACTTCAATCTCATCGCCCTCGCGCAGCTCCACATCGAACTGCGCGGTAGTCGTCCCTTCCGTCAGCTCGATCGAACTCTCTGGCACTCCATTGAGGAAAAGCCTCGCGTAGCGCACATCATCCGACACCGCGTAGACCACGCCCGCATCGTCCGCTGTAATCGGCGCGGTGAGTAAAACAGGTTCCTCTGGAAGGTCGGCGTGCAGCACATAGCTCGCGCTGCCCACCTCCAGCCATTCGCTCTCGCCCTCGTACCGCGCGACCAGCGTAAACGGATAATCGCCGCTTCTCAAGGGTACAAACGCCAAATCAAGACTCGTTTGGAAGGTATCGCTATTTTCCAACTGCACGTATACGGCGGTTTCTTCCGGAGCGACGCCCTCAAATTGCGCCGCGACCTGAATGGAAGAATTGCGCTGTGCGTATCCCATCAATTCGACCGTCGGCGTGTTCAGCTCTTTGCCGGTAATAATCGCGGCAATGCTTCTGCGGGCAATGTGCGCTTCCACGCGTTCGCTTTCAGCGCCGTCGTATTCCGCCCAAATGGTCACGGTTTCGCCCGCGGAGACCTCATCGCCCAAATCGAGCAGATAGGCGCCGTTTCCGCGCGAATAACTCGCTTGGCGCACCTCTCCGCCCAGCTCTCCAAACACCGCAACGCCGTCTACAACGGGCGCAAATACCTCAATCTGGTGCTTCTCAGCAGGAATTTCCTCGCTGCTCAGGCGCACGGTGAGCAAAGGCGTCCATTCCTGAACAACCTCGGTCGCGCGGCTGCGCGCCACATTGTCGGCATACTCCACAGAAATGGAGACCGTTTGCGTATGGTTCACCATTGCTCCGTTCGGCGCAAGGGCTATATTTGCGCTGCCGTCGCCGCCAATGCTCGCCACCGCGTTCACCGCGCCATTGACCCGCAACACAACTTCGCTGTTCGGCTCGGCGTTGATCTCGATAGGCAGCAGGAAATCGCCTCCGCCGACCCGCGCCTCAATAAACGCCAGCTGCGAGGCTTCCACGCGCGCGGTGGCGCTGCCTTCGTTGCCCTCTCCATCGGTCACGATGGCGCGATAGACTTCGCCCTCCGTAAAGCCCTGCGCGGTCGGATACTTCCACATTCCTTCGCCGGTCGAATCCAAGGCGCGAAGCAAACCATCGGCAACAAATGCGCCGTTCGCATCCTCCAGCCGCACAACCGCGCCTACGGGACCATGCACGGTCAGCGTAGCGCTATCCTCGCTCAGTGTATCGATGGATACGGGAAGCTCTACATTGAGTCTCCAATCCACGTCCTGCACTGCCGCTTCGCCCTTGCCGTCCGCGTAGCGCACGGTCAGCGTGCCCCAGCCCTGTTCGAAATTCTGCGGCATATCGATGCGTATGGCGACGTTGTTCTCATTGTACACGCTGGTCTGCGTCCACTCGATCGGAACGTCGTTCCACAGCACCTCAATGCCCTTATTCATTTGCGCCCATACGATTACCAGCATACTTTCATCGTACACGCGCCCCTCTGAAGACACAGCGCGCACCGTAATATCGATGGGCATACGCTCCTCGGGCTGCACCAGCACCTGATCGCCGCGTTTCTTCGTGTATCCATCTGAGGCGATGGCATAGATTCGGTCGTCCGCGCTCAGCGCCTGTCCCGCCAAATCGTAAACCGCAACGCCGTCGCCATTGGCGGTTGCGCTGCCCATCAGTCTGCCGTTCAGATAGAAATCCACCTGCGCGCCCGAGGCGGTATGCACCGCGAGTTGCTCGGCGTCCTCATAAATCGGCTCTTCCAGCCGCGCTTCCTCCAGCTCGCCCACCAAACCGGTAATCGGCACGCTGAACTGACGGCTGTTGCCCAGACCATCCGCATACCTCAGATAGAGCGTGCCACCGCCCTGAATTTCGTTTTCCGACAGCACCGCGCTGAAATCGCCCTGCGAATCGGTTCGAATGATTCCGCCCACCGGCATATCGTTCCAATACGCCTGCAGCTCATAATTGGGGCTTGCGCTGCCGCTCAGCTTCGCCGCTCCGCCCACGATCATGCCGCCCTGCAGGTTTTTAATGGTTGCTCGAATTTCTTCGCGCGAGGATGCCTGCACTGTGTCGGTAATGGTTGCGGAATTGCCGTAATCATCATACGCGGTGTATTCAATTCGATCTCCTACGCGCAAACGTACGCCAAGCTCCTCTAAATTCCACACGAAATTGCCGGAGTCGTCCGCTTCGCGCTCGCCAAGATCGGTATTGCCAATCACGACGTTGACGTGCGCATCCTTTCCCGTATGAACGATAATGGTAGAATCATCCTCGGTCACATCGTCGGTCAGCAGCTCCAGCTCCGTACGCGAAATCCAGTGCACATATGTGCCTTCCGACGCTGCGCTCTCCGCCTTGCCGTCCGCGTAACGCGCGGATAGCCAACCCTCGGTTTCAACGAAATCGCCAATCTCTTCCTCCATAACGAAGAAACGCGTATCGCCTTCTTCCGCTTCAAATGAAGAAATCCATTCGCCGTTCCAATAGAGCGCCACAGCGCAACCGGGCTCCGCCGAGAACGTACCGCGCAATTGGTCGCCGCGCGCCTCCTCATCCGTTTGAAGCGTAATGGGCTGCCGTTCGACCTCCTGAACCACCATGGGCTCAGATTCACGCGACAGCACGTTGCCTTCGTCGTCTACCAGTTCGACGCGCACAACGATTTCGTCGCCTGCTTTTATCTCTTCGAGCAAAATCTTCGCCGTATCGTAGGCGTCCAGCGCATCGTCATTGACCACGAGTGTTCCGTTGATATACGCGGATACCGTCGCGCCAGTATTTGCGCTGACGATTAACTGTTCAGTCGTTTCGGTAACCGTATTGGGGCGAATGGTTAATACAGGTCGCAGATACCAGCGAATACTGAGCTTCGCCGCGTTATCCTGCGCTACACTGCCCGCATACGCTACGCGAATCGTGCCCGATTTCAGGTATACGTTATCTCCGCTATTCCCAAATACAATGCCCGCGTCGATTTGCGCCCTGATATTGCCATTTTCGTCCGCCTCGCCGGTCCATAGCAGAATGGAGTCATCTTTGTGATCAATCCACGCTATTTCAATTTCCCGCCCGGGCGACGCCTCGGCGCGAACGGTCATTTTTTCGCCGATAAACCGTTTCCCTTCCGATAAATAGCCTTGCCCCAATGCCATCTGAATGGGTACGCGCTCCAGCATATCCACCACGACGGACTGCGTCTTTTCGTAACCCGCCGCATCGCGCACGGAAACCACATATTCCACATCCGGATCGAACGCGCCGCCCTCCGGCCGGTAGTAATACTCGCTCGAGCCTTCCTCGTGCTCCAAGCCCGCCTCGGAACCGTTTACCGTTACACGCTCAGCTTCCGGCGCGATAATTCGCAACTCCAAATCGCCTTCACCCACGGCGGCGGGGATGGAAGCGTTCGCCTCAGGGCTCCACTGAACGTCCTCAATGGGCTCCGCCGCAGTCGCCGCTTCGCCCTCCGCGCCGGCGTACACCGCGCCGATGGCGCCAACATCGCCAGACGGGTCTACGCCGCAATCCTCGGGATTCAGCTCAATGGAAAACGCACCTTCGCCGTCCGCGCGCCTGCGGGCGGCTTCCACCGCAGTACCCTTCCACGTGAGCACGACCTCCTGATTGGGCTGCGCAACGCCGTTAACCTGTATGCTGCGGCTGTGCTCCGCCTCGGCTCGGTTAATCTCCTCCAGCTCGATCCTTCGCCACGTCTCCACCTGTGCCGAGATCATATGCACGCGTCCATCGGGCGTAATGGCGCTGATGTAGTACGTATCGCCAAACCCCGCGGGCGCGTCCAAGCTCCACAGTACCGCGCCGTCGCCATCGTCGTCGCCGATCGGGGTCACCATATACTGCTCGCCGTTGGTCACGGTAATGTCATTATGCGCGTCGGTCAGAATCTCAATTTCAGTATCGCCCATGGAGACCGGATGCGCGAGCGACAGCATAACCGGCGGTATGGATGCGCTGAACGAAGCGCTGGCATTGCCCGCGCTATCCTGCGCGCGCACGAAATAGGTCGCGTCGCTTTCCAACGGCTCGACAATGGATATGTTTGCCCTGCCGTACTCGTCGGCATCGGTTGTTTCCACAATGGGATTGCCCGCCTCATCGAACACGCGCACGCGGGCATAGGGATCGGTTTGCACCTCAAGCGTCTGGTTGCCCACCTCCGCGTAGGGTACGTGCAGGAAGGTGAGTTCCGGCGCTACGGTATCGATCCGGAAGGTGAACGTTTCATATTCCGAGGCGTTCGCGCCGTCATAGCCGCAGCGCAGCGTATATTCGCCGTCCTGCGAATACGGCACGGTAATGGTCGCCTCGCCTCTCTCATCGAATTCAACAAATTCGGATTTGACCAGCTGCCCTTCGAACATCCACGCGCCCATTAGCGAGCTGCCCGCCGCGCCGTACAGCGTGATGGGATCGTTTCGATTGTCGGCGTTCATCACCACCACGCCTTGTTCGCCCGCGCTGACAAAATCTGGGTTCAGCATGAGCGTAGGCGCGGGAGTGGGCGCTTCGGTGAGTTCGGGCGTATCGGTGGATTCGAGCAAAGCGGTCGGCGCGCTCGTTTCCTCCTGCGCGGTGGGCTCCGGAAGCAATTCCGTGGGCCGCGCGGTGTTTTCATCCATCGGCGTTGCGGTAGGCTGCTCCTGCTCTACAGAACCCGATCCGGAATGCAGCATCTGCCACAGTATGAACGCGATGATGCTCACCAGACCGACCGCCGCCGTGCCGATTACGATGGGAAGCGTCCGCGAGGAACCGCCCGCGCCGCCGCGCTTGCCGCCCTCATCCAGCCACATATAGTAGTAACGGGTAATATCGTTGTTCAGGGTCTCCATGCTCTGGTAGCGATCCTGCGGGCGATAGCGCAGGCACTTGAGCAATATTTCCGAAAGCAGCGGATCCATTCCCTTAATGGGCGGTACCTCCTTTCCGGAAAGCCGCTGATCTCGCGCTACGTTGTTGTCCTCCTCGCTCACTCGACCGTGCGCGGGCAAAAAGGGCAAACGATCGCCGTTGAACAGGCTGTACATCACCACGCCGAGGCTGTAAATATCCGAACGAATATCGCCGCCCTCGCCGCGATACACTTCGGGAGCCATATAATCGCGCGTGCCGACCACCATGCCCACGCCCACAGACTTGCCGTTATCGCTGCGAATGGACACGCCGAAATCGCCCACCTTGAACGCGTCTCGGGAGGGTTCGGCATAGAATATATTGTCCGGCTTGATATCCAAATGGACAATGCCGCTGCGCTCGCAGAACGCCAAACCGCGGGTTAAGTGCATCCAGATAATCAGGTAGGTCTCCATATTGTGACCATAGCCGTATTTGCCCGGATTCTGAAAAAAGCTGTCCAAGCGAATCAACCGCTCCATGCGGATGACCACATCGTAACCGTAGGTATCGGAGCGCTTATAGATTTTCGCATCCTCAAAGCATACGATATTGCTGTCGCTCTTCAAACGGTGCATAATATCGATCTCAGTTTGCGCATAGCGATATTCCTGATCGATCATGGCGCGCACCATGCTCTCGTTACCGCCGCATTCCCGCCGCCATTGCTCGAGCACACCCTCATCCCTCGGTATGGGTATGACCTTGAGCGCCGCGTCCGCCGCGTTTTCCGGGTCGTGCACCCGATAGACCACGCCGGAATTGCCGCGCCCAAGGATCTCCGGCGGATCGTTCAGCTTCCACCTGCCGAAGAAGGGTTCGTATTGCCGTATGCGCTGTTCCAAGTTCTCCATGCCTGCTCCTTATGCCACAACCATCTATATCAATAGGAACTATTCAGAAATTGAATGAGCTGGAATACCTCGTACCCGATTCCGCCCGCCAGCAGCACGCTCGCCGCCGCCAAACCCGCGCGCGCCGCGGAAAGCTTGCGAATGCGCTTCACATCCGCATCCTGTCCGCCCGCCTCCAGCACATCCAGTACAATTACGGTAATATTATCCGATGCCACGCCCATGTTGTCCGCTTCCGAAAGCGCCGTGCGCACCAGCTGCGCCGCGGTTGCCTGCGGGGTATGCTGTTCGGTAAGAATTCTGCGAATGACAGAATCGTGCAGCGAATCGCTCAAACCATCCGAACAGATCAGAAAGCGGTCGCCTTGGTTCAAATCCAAGCGCATGGATACCGAAGGCATCAACGCCTCCCCTTCCATGGGCATACCCAAGTGGCGGGTGATCACGTTCTTGCGCGGATGCTGCCAAGCCTGATCC
The DNA here is from genome assembly GCA_017460585.1 of Clostridia bacterium. GTDB lineage: Bacteria > Bacillota > Clostridia > Christensenellales > Aristaeellaceae > Faecivicinus. The sequence continues at coordinate 31,132 of JAFUAR010000373.1, read as the reverse complement.
AAAGTAATCTCGCCGCGATCCACCATTTGCTGTACCTCGGAATCATCCTTGGTCATGCGCTCCAGCAAGCCCCCGCGCAGGCGATATACGCGGCTATCGCCCACGTTCACCGTGCGGAAATACCAATCCTTCATAATGAGCATGGCGATGGTAGAGCCGGACGAGCCGGACTCCATACCCTTGGCGAGAGAAATATCGTCAATCCAGCGGGACGCCTCGTCAATCATTTGGTTGAGATTGCCCGTGTTGTCCGGCTGACGGCACTTTTCTTTGTATTCCTTCAGGCGCTGCACCGCGCGCAAAGAGGCCTCCTCGCCGAACTCCGCGCCGCCCATACCGTCGCAAACGGCGTAGATCTGCTCGTCGCCCTTCTTCACGGCGTGGTATTGACCGCCCTTGTTCATTTGGTCGCGCTCCATATAGAGCCCGTCCAAAAAGAAATTATCCTCGTTATTCTTGCGCCGCCCGATATGGCTGTATACGGCGGTATCTATTTTCAGACCCATAATGCTCCCCCTCTGCGCGGTTTACGGGCGACCGCCCTTCTGTCGGATGGTCAGGTTACTCGCGCGGCTGCGGCGATCGATCTCCGCGTCCTTGAGCGCGGAAATCTTTTTGCTGACGATTGCCAAAGCGATCAGCACTACGATCAGCGCAACGCCCAGCGCGGCGATTATGGCGATATAACGCGTGCGCTTTCCGCTGTTCAGATCGATTTGCACGCTCCGATCGGTGAGCTCCTGCGCCTCTTTCACGATCAATCGCACCTTCGCTTCGCCCCTCGGATAGTCCTCCGCGCGGAACGCGGCGGAAAACTTCTGCAAATGGTCGGCGCGCATTCCTTCAATAGACGCCTCGTTAACCGGCGCTTCCTCGCCCCACTCTACTTCTACAGGTTGAAGCTCGCCGCCCTTGCTGTCCCGAAGCGGTTTATCCTCCGCGGAGAGCAGCTGCGCCTGCACCGTCGGTCGATCCGCGCCTCGGTAGGCTAGCGTACCCGTTACGGTAATCATCTGCCCCTGCTCCACGCGTTCCGGCGCGGTATCGAGCCATACTCTGTACGCGTCCGTGGGCGTAATTGCGACTTTCTTCGTTTCGGAAATATTGCCCGCGCGATCCATTGCAATAATGGCGATCTCCTTCGCCTGCCAAAGTACGTCTTTCTCCCAATCGATCGATACGATCGCTCCGTTTTCGAAGTCTTCGCTCTCATACGCGAGCGCTCCATCAATTTCCACTTTGAATTTACTGTCTTCATCGGCGGAAAGCTCGAGCTGCGCCGCGAGGTCGGAAATATCGGAGGCGCATTGAACGACGGGCTTGGTGTTGTCTATGGTGAATATGATCGGCTCCGAGTGGATATTCTGGTAGTCCGCGAGCCTCGCCATTACGCTATATTCGCCGTCTTCGGCGTTTTCCAGCGCAAACGCGCCGGTTTGCTCCGATACTTCGATCTGCGCACCGTCCTTCGTCACTTCCACGGTTAGCCTTCCTTCCGGATTGGGAGTGCCCGTAAAGGCGATGGGACCGCCATCGTACTGAATGAACGCTCCGCTTACTATGGAATTGCCGTTGGCAGTCAATGCAAAGTCCTTAATGTCTCCTTCTTTAGCGACTACGCGAATGGGTTCGTCGGTCGTCTTCTCATTGCCATATTGGTCGATCGCTTGGATGAGATATTCATCGCCCAATTTCGCGCTTTGGGTGATCTCGACTTTGTTCTTTCCTTCCGCAGTGAGCAGAACCTCCCCCGCTTCCCCTTCGGCAAAGCGCGATACAACTTCAGAATTCAGCTTCACGATGACCGTAACGCCGTCCTCCAGCGCCTCTAATTCGATAAAGTCGTCCCCTTCGGTCACGGATTCGGGGAAGTCAATCTCGCACGTTTGATCAATTGTTACGTCAATGTCTTTTGTCTCTCCCAGTCCGTTTTCATAGGAGAGCGTCAGCGTCGTCTCGCTTTCGGGATACTGCTCCGGTTCAAATGTCTGCGTCCATTCGCCATTTTCATCCACCGCAATAGAGATTCCCTCTGCTTCGCCCAGCTTTGCAATCAGCGCCCAACCGGATTCGGCACTACCATTCAGTTCGAGAGCCTTTGTCCCGCCAAACGCGACCTGTTGTTCGTCTTCTTCCAAGGCAATCTCAATGGGAGCGGGCACAAAAGCCCGTACAGAGATGGGCTTTGTGTTGCTGGAATTATTGTATTCATCGAACAGATCAAAGACAATGGATTCCGCTCCATTTACGCGCTCGGCATCTAGGGTAAACTCAATTTGGGAAGAGGATTCCTTCTCAATGCCTCCTTGTTCCCGAACCCAGATCGGCGCATTGTTCAGCTCGACGCGCTCAACATCGCCCTTGGGATTGTCCAGCGTAACGCTAAGCGCTTCACCGCTCAACCAAGTGAGCGCGTTCTTCTGCGCACTGTAAGTCGATTTGCCGCCTTCTTCGGCGGTAATCGACTGAACCTGCGCCTCGGGCGGTTCCAAATCGATAATCCACTTATAGGGCGTATCCTCCCCCGCGAGCGTGAGGGTGAGGGTCTTACACGCATTGCTTACACCCTCGAGCGGAATGAAGACATCCCACCCCTCGCCTATGGACGATCTTACGGGCTTAATGGTTTCTTCCGGTTCGTCGTCAAAATGGTAGCTGCCCTCCGGCGTATGCCCCTTCGACCCCTCTATATGGAGCGAAATATCCTTTTTCCCTTCCAGCAATTCGCCGCCTAGCGTCTCTCCGGACGATTGATCCATTAGCGTCACATTTCCAATTGGGTCTATAATATCAAATCCAATTTCCACAGGCGCTTTGGTCTCATTGCCAAAACCGTCCTTTGCCGAAATTCGTACCGGCGCGCCATCCTGCGGAATATCAACGGAAATATTCCACTTCGCTTTGGCTTCACCCGCCTGCTTTTCGCCGTTCACATACAATTCCACCGACTCATCGAAGGTTACGGATACCTCCGCCTGTTTCGTATTGGCATATACTTCCGCTTTGAGGGCTTCATTTAATTTATCAATCTCCGTATCGTTGATTTGAACGCCAATGCACTGTGGTGCCTTCGTATCGACCGTAAGATGAATGGAAGATGCGTCCTCAATTCCTTCAAGCTGCTCTCGCGGCTCGACGTACTCCCTCGAAGCGACATATCGAATCGAAAAAGTATAGATTCCCTCTACTCTTTCCGGAATATTCAGTGTATAGCTATAATTTCCAGAATCAATAAGCGTCATATTATCGAGGGTTTTGGGAACCAGAAAATCGCCCTCCAATCCCTCTTCAATGCGGATATCGACATCTTTATTTCCGTTCAAATAGCCATCGTCTATAGTAAACGAAATATCTGCGCTTTTGCTTCCCTGACGATATTCTTCTGTAACCTCTTCCTTATTCGTAATGCGGATTGGCTGATAGCCTTTTAAACTATAGGTTCCCTGAGGTTTGGCTTGATAAAACACTTGGATTTCCGTTGCGGAATGGTGTTCCACAGTCAATTCGACGATTCTGCTGCCGTCGATCTCTTCAATGGTTGCCGGAACGCCTGAAACCAATACATTTACCTGTGTCCAGTCAATATCGCTCGAGGTACGAATCTCCAACGCATATATTCCGCTGATCACTCGCTGATCCATTGAGGGCATCAGCTGAATTGCATTCTCTTTTCCCTTTAAGTAAATTTCCAATGCTACGGGTATGGGCGTAGGCGCGGGGGAAGGAGACGCCGTATCTACAATCGCGCTCGTATCCTGCGGCTCGGGAGAGGCACTGGGTTCATCCGTGAATTCATCCGAAGGAGCAATCGTGGATTCAGAACTGATTTTGTCCTCACCATCTTCAACCAATGCGTAACGGTGCTCTACCCATTTGCGGTCTTGATCGCCATAGCCCTCGTTGGAATACAGTGAAAAGAACAGATTATTCTTATTCCAAACAACGGTATAGTTCCCATCGCTTCCTGAGTTGATCGCCAAAGGTCCTTCTAGTTGCAACCCTTTTGCCAACCACACGGATAACTCTACCGATTCCTGTTCCGCTTCAGCGGAAACGGGAATTCTTCCATCTATAACCGGTTCCTTCTCCTCCAGTACGGTATCATTCTGCAGGGTATAGAGCAAATACAGATGAATATCCTTTATCTCGCCGCCGCTCTGCAGCGTGCCCCTCCAAATCGGCTTGGGCTCACTCCATTCAGAGGCAGCGAGATATACAGCCACAACCACATTGTCCGTTGGAATAGATCCAACGGCAAGCGTGTATTCTCTGCTTTCGAGTTGTTCCCTCTGCTGTCCGTCTATTTCTATCTCAATACCAAATTCTTTCGGTATATCGTTGAATACAAAACGGATATCCTGCGAGAAATCACATTCAATCGGAGCATCCTGCGAGAGCTCTTCCGACAATTCGCACACGGCGCTCCAATCATAGAGGGCATAATGGGGCTTCACGGGTACTGGTGCTTCGATATTGCCTATAACCGACGCAAGTGGAACACTTGTCGGTGCAGCTTCCTCGCCCAGCGCGGGCGCGCAAACCAGCAGTACCGCAAGCAGCAAAATTCCTAAACCTTTCAGCCCATACCTCATACCCGTTTCCCCCATCGATGTACATTTTCCATAGAAAGCCGGAGCGATGCCACCCCGGCTTTCCATGCTTCGATCAAACGCTAAAACTGAACCTTCAACACGGTTCTGCCAACCTCCAGCACGTCGCCGGAGTGCAGCTCCATCTTCGCGAGAACATCCTGCCCGTTCAGCGTAGTACCGTTGGACGAATGCAGATCCTCCACAAATACCATGGGACCTTCGCGCGTAATGCGCGCGTGTCTGGACGACACGGTCTCATCCGTAATCACAAAGTCGCAACCCGCGTCGCGCCCCAGCACCATACCGTCTACCAAAGGCGCGGTGCGGTGGTTGAGCACACCCGCAAAATCTCTGCGCTCCTCAAACTTCATTTGAATCGCCTGCGTGCCAAGGCGCACAGTGCCGCCTCCGCCAATCTCTCGGGTCTGGTCCAGATTGATCTGCCCGATTCGCGTGGTTCCCGTGCCGCCCGCGGGAGGCGTGGGAATATGCGATATGGGCGCGGTCGGCTGGGGCACGAACGTCTGCTGCGGCGCAGCATTCGTCACGCCGTTTATGGGCGATATTATTGTTCCCTGCACGCCGCCCGCGGGATTATTTTGGCGCACCGTCTGGCTGACAGACTGTTCGCTCACCGGTCGCGGCGCATCCTCGCTGGCGCGCACCAGAAAATCCTGCTTACGCCTTGCGGCCTTGCGCTTCTTTCCGGAAAGAACAATTGCAGCGACAATACCGCCGATTACCGCCAGCAAAGCGGCAATCGCGCCAACCAGAAGCATGGGTTCATCCTCGAAACGCTCTTTCCACTCCTCAATAAAGCCTTCGTCTTCAATAGGCGCATCCGGCGAAGGCGTCGAATCGTTCGTCAAATCCACGATATCCGGTTCCTGCGCAGGCTCCTCCGTGGGTTCCGGCTCGGGTTCCGCGGTGGGCGCTTCCGTTGCCGGCGGAATGGTGGGCTCGGGCGTAGGCGCTTCGGTAGGTTCGGGCGTAGGTTCCGCGGTGGGTTCAGGCGTGGGCTCCGCGGTGGGTTCGGGCGTAGGCAGCGCGTGATCCCATGTAAAGGATTCCGAACGCGTACTCTTGCTCTTTGCGCGTCCATCGGCGTATACCGCCGCTACATAGCCCTCTCCGTCGGTATCCAGATCGCCCTCCAGCTCCACCTTCCAGTTTCCGCCTTCCTGCACGGTCTCTTCCGCCAGCAGCACGCCCTCGGGCGTATACCAGCCCACGCGTACGGGCTCGTTTTCCTGTGAACGCCCCACTACGGTCATGGTTTCACGGTTCAGCAAATGCTGCGCGCCATCCACGTTGCGCACGGACAGCACGATGGCTTCGCGGGTGGATACGCCTACCGCGACCTCCGCGCTGCCGCTGTTGCCCGCCTCGTCGGTAGCCGTCACGCTAAGCGTCTGCTTCGCGGGCAACGCGTAACCATCCGGCAGCGTCCAACGCCAATCGCCATTGTCATCCGCGTCGCCCTCGGCGAGCGTCGCACCATCCTGCGCGATGACGATGTGCGCATTTTCTTCCGTTTGCACTACAATTTCAGCGCTGTCTTCGGTCACGGGGAGCACGAGCAGTCCGCTCAGCTCCGTATCCGGCGGCACGGGCACTTCGCGCGCCCATAGGAAACTACCGCTGTCGCCCGAACGGCTGGCGGCGAGCCCGTCGGCATATGCCGCGCTCACGTGTCCGGTCACCGATTCAAGCGCGGGATGCGCATCGTCAAAGCGCACTTCCGCGGTAAAGCTGCCGTTCCCCGCCGCTTGCACCACTATAGGTTCGGGCGCGGTCAAACCATCTGGGAACCACTGTACGCGAATCATTTGATCCGGATCTGCGCTGCCCTCGATTTGCAATACGGGACTATAGCACGCCCCTTCGGACACGCCGTCTACGGACACTCGAATCAACGCGCGTTCCGACATACCTACGGTTGTGGACGCTTCCTCACTTCGATCGTATCCGTCCGAAGCGCGGGCGCGAATCTCCTGACCCTCGCTCAGCTTCAGCCCGTTTTCAGCGACATTATACGTATATACGCCTTCGCCATCCGCGATGCCCAAATCGATTTCCGCAGCGCCCTGCATGAGCGTAACCTCGGCGTACGCCTCCGTGCGCACAATAATCACACCGCTATCCTCGCTCACGGGGTCGATCTGTACCAAAATTGCACCGGAAGCGCCCTGCGTTCCCGCATTCAAATCCCAGCTGGAAAGATCCGCCGCGCTCTGCGCCGCGTCAGTCTCCGGAGCGATCGCTTCTTGCGGAATCGTGGCTTCCTCTGCCGGCGAAACGGAAACGACGGTTTGCTGAGATTCCGCAGGCTGCTCCACAATTGGCGCTTCCGCTACCGGCTGCGAAGCGCCAACTATGCTCATGGTGAGCTGGCGAAACGCCATATAGCTTACGCCATATGCGTCCATTTCCGCCGTCTGAAAGCGATATTCGCCGGAAGATACATTGGAAAGCGGCATTTCGTACACGCCCTCCGCACTTTGCGTTACGGGCGCGCCCAAAGAGCTCTCATCCAAATGCACGCCCTGCGCCAGCTCGATTACAACGGTATCGCTCGATTCAAACGTGCCCTCGGCAAATCCCTGTTCTGTAAACACAATTTCCGCGCCGCCCTGCTTGCTTACGCGAATCGCTTCCAGCGTAATGGTCTTACGACCCGCCATGGCGTCGTTGACGATATGACCCTTCCACACAATCGCGGGGGTATTGTTGTTGTATCCGTTCAGGCTGAGCTTCACTTCAAGATCGATCTCATCCAGACCGTCCATTTCGTCCGCCCAGATATCGATCTTGTCCTTATGCAGCTCCTGACTGGTGCTCATCTCCGTGGACAATCCGCCGTTGGCTGCAAAGCGCGGGATATCATCGGAATAAATGATCCAGCGACCGCCGTATGGCAGATCCCACAATTCAAGGCTCAGATCCTTGCTCAGGTCCGCCTGCAGCGTCTGCGTTTCCGTAGCGCCTGCGCCGCCGAACAGCCCGCTCAGATCTGTCACCTGCGTATCCGCCAAGGCGGTCGCACTCAACAGAAACAGCGCCAATGCCAGACATAATATCCACACACGCTTCATAAAAGCTCACTCCCACTTGTGCCCGAAGGGATGCTCTCCTTTCGGGCGATTGATTGTTCTTATTGCGCGTTAAAGCGAATTAACAGAGTCGTGCGACCGATCTCCAGCGTATCGCCGCTGTTCAAGGGGGTCTTTTCGGTTACCGGCGTCCCGTTCAGCTTGGTGCCGTTGGAGGAGTTCAGGTCGGTAACGAACACCGCCGAACCATCGCGCTCCAGCTTCAAATGGCGCGTCGACACGGTCTCATCCTGTACGGGGAACGCGCAGCTCTGATCGCGACCTACGATCAGCTCCGTCGCCAGCGCTGCGGTGCGTTCATTGGATATGCCCGCGAAGCTCCTCGTTTCCAGTATATCCAGCTGAATGGGCGCGGGACCGTTTTTGCGGATGCGCACCGTACCGGTCGGCATTACATTCTGTTTCTTTTCAATGCGCACCGTGCCGGTCGAAGGCTGCATGGGGATGGTAGAATTCAGATCAAATCCGCCTGCGGGAGGCGTGGCGTTTCTGGGCAGGGTCATGCCCGAATCCGGTCCGCTCGGCGCGCCGCCCTGACGGATGGTGCCCGCCTGACTTGCCGCGCCGCCATCCTTGCGGGGCATATCCTCCGCCGCGTCCATACCGGGCGTACGCGTGCGCTTGCGCCCGCGTTTGGCGAGCAGCACGATCAGCAGCACGATGAGCGCGATGAACAGCAGCACCGCCGCCGCGAGTATCCAGAAGCGCGGATTCTCCAGCATCTCGTCCGGTCCGCCGAAATAATCGGTAAAACTGATGATCCAGTTCTGCGGCCATGGCGCGGGAGTCGCCGTGGGCTCCGGCGTGGGTTCGGCGGTAGGTTCCGGCGTGGGTTCCGGCGTTGCCGGAATGGTCGGTGCGGGAGTCGCCGTGGGCGCTTCGCTGGGCGTGGGACTGGGTACGGGCGTAGGCGCTTCAGTTACGGGTACCTCCGTGGGCACGGGCGTGGGCGGGGCGTTGTTCCACACCACCTGCCGATCGTCCGCGCGCTTGCTGCTGGCGTTGCCGTCGTCGTAAATGGCGGTAAAGTATCCCTCGCCGCCAGCGCACTCCTCGTTGGTAAAGACCGCGCGATAGTGCCCGTATTCATTCACCTCGCACTTCTTGGGGCGCGGTACAGGCTCGCTGTCCGACATCCAAGTAACGCGCACTATCTCGCCGGGTTCGGCGTTGCCGGTCACGGTCAGCGTTTCCGAATTCACGGTGCCGCCTTCTCCCAGCTCGGAGATGTTCATGGTAATCTTATCGCGTGTAGACGGATTGACCACCTTGGTCACGTTTTCGCTGCGGTTGCCCGCGGGATCAATCGCGTAGAGCACCACCTGCGTATCCGGCTTGAGGCGGCGAATGGGATATTCCCATACGCCCTGTTCGTTCGCCTGCGAATGATCCTCAAAGCCCTGCCAGCTTACGTATACGGTGGAGTTCGCCTCCGTATCCGCGCGCAGCACATCCGTATCTTCCGTAATGGGATCGACTTCAAAGCGGTCGATATGGTCGTCAATCTCCGGCTTGGGATCACGGTACCAAGCGATCTGCCCGCTCGTGCTCGACCAACGGCTGTAGGCGAGATAATCCGCGTACTTCACATCCACATAGCCACGCGCCATGGTGGTATCGGGATTATTGGAGGTACCATAATCCAGCGTCGCCTCAAAGTAGCCGTTGCTCTTTACGGAAATGACATCCTCGTGCAGCGCGCCGCCGGCGTTGTTGTTCACCCAGCTCACAAGCACCTGTGCATCGGGCTCGGCGTAGCCGGTAATGGTAAAGTTCGACCCGTAAATTACGTTGTCGCCGTCCATGCCGTCGATTTCCAGCTTGGTAATCTGCTCGCGCGACGATTCGCCCACCTCCGCGGTTACAGGCTCCGGCAGCCGGTTATGGGAGGGATCCTCCACGTCTACGGAAATGGTCTCGCCCTTGCGCAGCTTCACGGTCTCCGCGTCAAAATGCCAAGTCAGCTCGCCCGAACCGTTGGAGGTATCCTGATAGAGCGTCTGCCCCTTGCGGGAAATGGTTACGGTGGAGTTGGGCTCCGTGCGGACGGTGATGGCTTCAAAATCCTCGGTAATGGGTACGATGGTGGTCTCGTCTACGGCGAGATCGGGTTCGGGCGTAGGATCGGGCAGGCGCTGGAAGTCCACTATGAAATTATGCTCCGCGGATTTCTTGCCGTTGCCCTCCGTCACCTGAAAGGGATAGCCCGAATCGGGCTGCGTCGCGCCCTGTCCCTCATTGACGAGCTGGGTGGAAATCTGTACGCAATTGCGCGTGAGATCGCCAATATTCTTAAGTATGGTCTGCAGAGAGGGCGCATCCAGCATTTTGAACAAGCCGCCCGAAGCGTTGACAAAGCTGTTCAGTTCGGTAATGCTCTGCTGATCCTTGCCGCTGCGGTCAAAATACAGCACATATACCGGCACATTGGTATTGATAATGGCGTCCAACACCGCGCTCGGGGTATATTTGCTGGTCTCGCTGGTCTCGTCTACGCCGTCGGTAATGAGCACTACGGCGGTGCGCCCCACCTGAGCGTCCTCCATGCGCTTCACGCTGGCGGCGTCCATGGCGGTCTTCACACCCTCGTACAGCTGCGTAGTGTTGCCGGTCCAATCGATGGAATCGATCCGGCTGCGCAGCTGGTTCTTGTCGCTCAAGGCATTGGCGACGGTCTGCACATTATCGCCGAAGGTAATAATGGTGACCATCTCGTTGCTTTGCAGATTATCCACAAAGTTCGTGAGCGCTTCCTTCACCTTGGGGCGTTCGGTATCCTTAATGGATTTGGATACATCCACGCACAGTACGTAGTGCACGCGACCGCCCGTGCGGGAATACAGCACCGGATTGTACACCGGTATCTGCTTTGAATCCATGGTCAGGGTATAAAAGTCCTCGGAATGGAGATTATCCCTCGGAGCCAGCCAGTTGTATTCCACATAGGTGAGATACAGATAGACCCTGCCGCTATTGTCGTTGTCCTGATGCATTTCGGCAATGCTCAGGTAGCCGGATTCCGCTGCCAGCGCCCATTCGGGCAGCAGCAGCGCGAGGGCGAGCGCCAAAACCAGCATTGCTTTCAGGATTTTCTTCATTCCAGCTTCCCTTCCCTTATCCATTCATCGGTTCCTCTGGTTGCGCCATGGGTGCTTTACCCCGTACGCAGCCTACCTTCCCAGCCGACCGTTTGCCGCGCTGCCCGCGCCGAGCAAGCGCATATCCCCTGTAAGGGCAATGGCGTGCATATAGCCCGCGGCGACCGCCGAAACGTTCGTCCAACCGGATACCTCCGCCTGACCCGAACCGTTCGAACCAAACGCGCGCACTGTGCCGTCGTTCATTACCGCATAGCAGGTATTCACCCCCGCGGCGATGGACTGAACCTGTTTCAGCCCGTCTATACCGCCCAGACCGTAGCGATCCTCTCCGGCGAAGCGCACCGTGCCGCTTTCATCCAAAGCGATGGTATATCCATATCCGCAGTCGATCGCGACGATATGCTCCCAGCTGGACACGTCCGCCTGCGCGTCATCGCCATCCGTCAGCAACGCAACCGTGCCGTCTGCATAAAGCAATGCGATATGGCTCTCGCTCGCGGCAAGGGCAAGTAGATTGCGCTGCGCCATGAGCTGGGTTGAGGTCGCCGGACCCGCGCCCGCCATGATCGCCGTGCCGTTCATCAGCACCGCGTAGCTGGCATAGGGTCCCGCCTCTACGTAGCGCACCGGCTCTCCACCGGCGTCCAGCTCAAGCTGTCCCTGCGCGTTGCTTCCGGAGAACAATAGCCGTCCATCCGCCGAAAGGGCGATGGCGTGCGCGTCGCCCAGCCGAAGCTGCGCGATATCCGTCCAATCGTCCGTAAGGCATTGTCCCGCGTCGTTCTTGCCCACTACGGTTGCCTGCCCGCCGCTGATCCAACCGGAATTATCCGCCGATGCGGCGATGCGCAGCAGCGCGTCCGCATGGGTCAATATGGTCTTAGCGGATGCGCTGGTCTCATCCACCGCAGGCGCTTTCGCATCTGACGCGCCGCTAAGATCGGGCATTTCTACCGGTTGCGTCTCGGGTGTCTGCGCATTCATATGTTGAAAGTCTTGCACCGCTCGCCCAATGAGCAGCGCTACAATGAGAAACAGGCAGACGACGCCCACGGAAACCCAGAGCTTACGCTTTCTGGCTCTCCCGCGCGCTCGTCCGCCTGCTTTTCGGTCGTTTCTCCGCATTCCATGCGCCCCCGATTCAGGAAAAGCCGCCCCGTTTGTATCCGGGGCGGCTTCGCCCATTGCTATGATGATTGCCGATTAACCTTCAATGCTTTAATCGTCCTCTACCTGCTGGAACTGCATATACAAGGCGTACAGTTCAGGATCCATAGGATCGATATTCACCTTGCTCTCCTCGTTCTTTTCGGCGTAGAGCGCCACGAAATCGTTCATGGATACCACGCGGCTCGGATCGACCTCAACCTCAAAGCCGGCGTATACCCACAGGGTATTGCCATAAGGCGTTACATCGATCGGCACGTTCATGTCGTTCATGGAAGTATCCGCCGCCAGCTGAGCGATGGTGGGCTTGGTATCGTAATAGCGGAGGATATATCCCGCGCCGTCGTATACGCATTCCGGATCCAGATCGCAGGTGGTCTTGAGTTCAGAGCCCTCCAAGGTGAGGGTGAGGTGACCCACCACATAGCCGTCGAACGCCAGAATCGGCACGGTCATGCTGTGGTCTTCCGCCGCGGTCAGCTCGTCCACCTTTACCGGTACGACGAAGTGATGCTCCGCGCTCTGTCCCTCGCTCGCGCTCCAATCGATGATATTGGCGCCAAGCGCCTCCGCCATCGTCTGACCATAGACCTCTTCGGGAATGATCAAGGTATACTTAGAGGCGAGATCCTCTACGCCATTCGCGTCGCGATACCACACATCCACGCGGTCGCCGGGCTGGAAGCGCTCCGGAAGCTCGAATACGTAGTACTTCGTTCCGCCGGTAATGCCGGTCTGGAACATATCCTTATTGGTTTCGCTATCGTAGCGGGTAACCTGCGTCTGACCATCCACCTCGCGGGTCACTTCAATAATGATGGTCGCGTCGGGATCGGCAAAGCCGTAGACCATATCATAACGCATGAGCTCGGGAGAACCCGCCAGCGTGGGCTGGTAAAGCTTGCGGTAGGTGATGGGATCGGCGGAGCCGGAACCATTGATGTTGTCGTACTTGGCGCTGATGCGCACGGAATCGCCGGCAAGATCGATATCATCCAGGCTGACATCCTTGCTCCACTGACCACGCGCTTCCAGATCGTAAGTGCCGCGGCTGCCGCTAATCTGCACCGGATAGGAGCGACCGTTTACGTTCAGGGTCATCTTTTCGTACGCGGTGCCCTGACCGGACAGGCGCAGCTCCATGCCGACCAGTCGACCGTTCTCGCGCACCATGGTGGGCTGCGCGTAGGTAATGGTAATGCTCTTGCCGGTGCTCATGGTAGAGGTACCGGTAGCGGTGCCTTCATTGCCATACTTGTCTACATACTTTACGGTGGCGGTAGAGCTCTTCGGGGGCAGGTTGGTCGGATTGTTCTTCCAATTCTCCAAGGCATACGTCCAGTTCTTACCGGAACCACTCGGCTCAGAGGTTTCAGAACTAAACCCGTCAATCGTCACGCTGGTAATCTCTACAGCATCCTGCTCCAAGGTGATGGTCGCTACATCTCCGCGGTTCTCAAACGATACCGTGCCGCCAAAGCTGCCGGTATACTTGGAAATACCGGAGATCGTTACCGCGGCTACATCGATCAGGTTTACGTTGCTGTCCAACAGGGAAACAGTCGCCTTAATATCTTCGCCATCGGGGAAATCGCCCAAATTGGTGAGATGCACCGTCTTGCTATTGCCAACCGTCTCGTAGAAGGTCTTGGAAATACTGCCTTCGACCAGTTCGATCTTTACAACCTCGGCCTGCTTAGACTGAACGTTCACTTCCACATCCAGCGTGAGGCTCTGACCAATGAACGGCTTTTCAATGCTCGCCGCCAAGGTCGCGCTGCTCTGCGCCACAGTCTGAGTCGCGGACTTCAGGCTTTCGCCTTCCACGATCGGGGTTACGGTAATGACCGTGCCCGCGGGAAGACCCGCTTCCCAGCTCTGTCCGGAAGCGCTGTAGTGATAGCTTCCTACGGAAATGGAAGCGCCCGTTTCTACGGTGACATTATCGTAGCTCTTCGCGGAATCCACGCAGTACTTGCCCTCCGGCAGCGCTACGCTCACGGAATAGGTGATGGGCAGCTTCACATTTTCGCGACTCAGCGTAATACTCGCGTCGCGGGAATCAATTCCGCCAATGCGCAAACCGGTATCATCCAAAATCTGAATGCTGCCGTCTACGGTAATATCAAAGTTCGCGCAGCTGCCAATCGCGCCGAAGGTGCCCACGGTGTAACCGTTGGGATAGGCGGGCGTAAGGGTAGTGTTGCCCAGCACCTCGGCAGTCAGCGCATCCTCCAGAGCCTCGCCGTTGGAGGAAATGGTGATATTAGAAGCGTAATCGCTCGCCTTTACGGTATCATTCTCACCGTAGAAGAGCGAAATCGTGCTGCTCAGAGTCAGCGTTACCGGTCGGGGAAGTATGGTGAGCACGCCGTCGCTTACGGTAATATCGTAATTGTCGGTCGCGTCCTCGCCATCGCGGGAAATGCGAATGTTGCTGACCTGCAGCGCGTATGTACCCGCCTGAACGCCGCCTTCTTCCGCCATGGTCACGTTCGCCGCCGAGAGCTGATCTCCCTCGCCAATGCCGTTCAGGGTGACCCACTCGCGCAGCTCTTCAATGCTCATATCCGCGCTCGGTCCCTGATAGGAGCCGTTGTATTCCTTTACGCGGTTGGCGCTGACGTTCAGATTGGCCTTGCGCAGCGTGAGGATGCCGGTATCTACGGAAATATGTCCTTCATAGAAATCGGGATTCGTTACGGTATAGGTGAAGGTATTTTCCTTCGTGCCCGCGTTGGTGATCGCGGCAAAGCCGGTGAGCGTCAGCGTATCGCCGGTGGGCAGCACATAGGTATTGTCGTTGCCCGCAAGCGTCTCGCCGCCGTAGGTCACGATCGCGTGCTTGAGGGAATGCGCCTTGCCATCGTACACCCAGCCTGCCTGCTCCGCGTCGGAAAGATCGCTGGTGGAGAGGGAGGAGATGCGGATATCCGGAATCTCGGTTACAACATTCAGCTTGCCGGGAAGCAGCTCAATTTCATAATCGCCATCGGGTGCGGAAACCTCCGCGTCGATCACACGCAGCTCATAGCTGCCGTGGAAGGAAGCCAGACCGTCCAAGGTCACCTTCGTAACCGTATCGCCGTTCTGCAGACCTTCCACAATGATCTTCTTTTCGATCACCTCAGGATCATCATAGGTCGCCAAATTCTCGCCCACGGTCGAGCCGGGCTCTACGAGCAGGAAATCCTGATTTCTGGCGGTAATGGTGAGCGGCACGGGATCAATGGTGATTGTGCCATATGCCACATGCACCTTCGCTTCGAGTTCTTTGTTGCTCAGGGTATAAGAGAAGGTATTATTTGCAGCCGCGCTTTCATTGACATGGGTGAGCGTAGCCGCCTTGCTGATGGTCAGCGTATCGCCAGTGGGCAGCGTATACACCAAACCGGATTCATCCGGCTTGAGCTCGGTGCCGTTATACACTGCGCGATATTCCGCGTAAGACTGCGGCTTGCCGTTATAAGTGAGATGCGTACTGCCAGAGGAGATCGAGAGGGAATCCTCCGCATCGCCAATGGTGAATACGCCCTGCTGCGCGACCACATTGTAGCCGCTTGGAGCCGATACCACCGTTACGAAAATGGGGTATTGACCAATCTCTTCGCCTTCAGCGCGATACAGCACATATTGCACGTCCGCGCCGTCCGCGCCAAGCACCATTGCCGTGAGCATGGGATCCACGTCTCCCGGCTGCTTGGATGCGCTATTGGGAACGATATAAATTGTGGAAGAGCTCGTTTGCTCTGAAGCAATCTCTTCCGCGTCCGGATCTACCTCGGTAGGCGCTTTAGCCTGTACGTTCTGAGGCTCAGAACGGCTGGACTTTTTCGTCCCTTCCTTCTTCTCCGCCTCTACCACAGACTGCAGACGGTGGCGCTGCGCGCCCTCGTCGCCCTCCGCGAACACGAGCCCCGCGGGCACTGCGATGGCAACGACCAGCACAGCCGCCAGAAGCAACCTGAACAACCGCTTGAGTGTCATGTAGAATCCCTCTTTCCAAATTCTCCGTTTCGAAAAAAAGCATACTTCGCCCTTTTTACTGTTTATCATTCTACCGCAAGTAGGGGGTATCGTCAAGCCGATTATTTTGTTTACTTTATGGTTTTTTTTTTTTTACGTTGTGTGTTAATTGTTTTTATGCTATAATACGCCTGATATACCTTAATAACGCCATATTCTTACCTTTTTTATACGAAGGGGTCTTTTCCATGCTTCAAAACGCTTATCGAAATGCGAAGCGGCTGATTGCCGTCATGCTGCTCGTTTTCATTTTCTGCGGAACCTCATTTCCCGCCATTGCCGCGAAAGAATATGCGGTGGAAAAGTACTCCAACGCCAAACCGGAGCTGATGAAGCTCAAAGAATTTTTGTACACGCACGGTTATTACCTTTCCACGGTCGATGTAGAATCGCTGGGCGACCCCACTCTGGACGACCAGACCATGTACGCCGTTAAAAATTGCTGCGATACCAACCGCAACCTCGAGGGGCTGGTATACGACGAAGGCGGCATTCTTCAGGAGACTTGGGCAAAGCTCGACTACTATCAAAATCTCATTCAAAACCTTTCTACACCGGAACCGGACGCTTCCGACGCGCCCGTCTATTCGCGCATCGTTTACGGCGGCAGCGGCGTTTGGCCCATACAAAAAAAGCTTGCGGAGCTGGGCTATATAAAGGAAGGAATGCAGAACGATATCTACGACCAAGCGACCATAGAAGCGCTGGACGATTTCTTCCGCTATAATCCTTTGGCGTACGACCAACGCGAGGATAACAAGGGGTTGACCCCGGAAATTCAGGCGACCATACTCTCCCGCGACGACTGGAACTCCATGCCTACTCCGGAACCCGAACCCACGCCGGAGCCCAGCCCCACGCCCGCTCCTTTGAGCGGCACGGAAAAGGCGCGGGCATGGCTCACGGAAGATAGTGATGTATTCGGCTTGGAGCTTCCCCGCTTCGCGGCGGGACTCATCGCCATAGTGCTGATCGCCGCCATCATTTTCGCGCTGGTGTATTTCTTCGGTTCAAACGGCTCCCAGCGCAAGGGCGGCAGAAACGCCTTTATTAACGAAAAAGAGCTCCAATTTGAAATTACCTATCACGGGCATACCGAACAGTATTCCCGACCCATTGGAAACACAATCAAGATCGGCAGAAACGTAGGCTCCTTCCCGTTGAATATGGACGACCGCGGCATTTCCAGAAAGCATTGCGAAATATTCTATCAAGGCAGGGAGCTCATGCTGCGCGACTACTCCGCGAACGGCACCATTGTAGACGGCAAGCAGATCAGCAATACCTCCTGCGTGCTGCATAAGGGCTCCACCATTCGAATCAGCGAGCATTTAATCAAGATCGATTACTGATATTCGCACACGGTCTTTCATTTATTTCTGAAAGGGGAGTTGGTTCGCCATGCCCAATACCGATCCCAATCCCTCGCGCAAACAGGCGATACTGCTGCTCATCGCGGTTCTGCTGCCGATATTGTTCATCATTATTGTAGCGGGATTGCTTTTGGGATCGCCCCTCGTTTCACTATTGCTCATATTGGCGCTGGTGGTGGGCATCGGCGCGTTGAAGCGCAGCAAGCCCGCGCTGTTTCAGGCGTTTCAAAAGGAAGCGCCGCGCGAACGCAATATACCCAGCTCGCGCTCGGATACCCCGCCCGTTCACTTGGATGCGCAGCGCACCTATGTAACGCTCGTAGGGTTGAACGCTTCCAATCAATACTCTATTTCCGTCAATCTCAGCCCCTTCGTGATCGGTCAATCAGAGCGCTGCAATTTCCAGATTCACGATGAATACGTATCCGGTCGGCATCTCACCATCGATTACGACGCACAGGAGAAGCTCTGCTACGTAACCGACAGCTCGCGCAACGGCACTTGGCTCAACAACGAACGCCTGCCCAAGGGCGAGCGCCGGGTCATGCGTCAGGGCGACAGCCTACAAATCGCTGGCATCGCGTTCAACGTGGAATACGCGCACTACTGATATTGTATTTGCCAAAGCGCATCCGGATATCCCATTGAGGAGGAGACAAAATGTACGCAGCCTGGTTATTTTTCGGCGACCGCTTTAAGGACGTATACTTTCCGGACGCGGAAAACTGGACCAGCCAAACCACCATCGCGCAGGATGAATCCGGCTGGCCCTCGGACTGCGTGTTTCAGGTGCGCGCGCTGGGCGGGAGCATATTCCTTCTGCCTCCGCCGGGCTTCCGCTGGGCGGGCGGCTCCTCGGGCAACGAGCGCCCCATCGCGCTGGAGGAAAGCTATACGCTGCACACGCCCTACAACGGCAGCATCAGCATTATTCCCACTAAGCTGGACCGCAAATCGCTCAGCTTCGTGAAGTACGCCTTCCATGGCGGATCGGTGACCATCGGGCGCAGCGAGCAGTGCGTCGTGACCGATATCGACCAGAATATTTCCGGTATGCACGGCTACATCACCGCCAACGGCGCCAGCTGCGAATATACCGATAAATCCGTAAACGGCACCTATCTGAACGGTCGCCGCATTATGAACAACACCGTGCGCATCACCTTTGGCGATGTGCTCACCTTCCCTTCCGGTCTGAAAATGATTTATCTGGGCAACATACTGGCATTCAATCAGATTGCCAGTTTGCAGAAGGTCAAGCTGCAAAAGGCGCAGCCGGAAGCCATTCGCCCCATGCAGAACCCGCCGGAGCACCTTCCCAGTCTGTACCGCGAATACCACCGCGCGCCGCGCATATTGCAAAAGCCTCACTCCGAATCCATTGAAATTGAACCGCCCATCGCCAAGCAGGCGAAGGAGACCGCGCCCATGTGGCAGCAGCTGGGTCCCTCCGCCACTATGATGCTGCCCATGATGGCGGGCACCATGGTGGGCGTTGCCGCCGGTCGAAGCGCCGCTATGATGGCGTCGGGTCTGGTCATGGTGGGTACATCCTCGGCTTTGGCGGTCATGTGGGGCGTCATCAACCGGCGCTACCGCGCCCGTCAGGAGGCGGAAAACGAAACCCGCCGCATACAAATGTATCAACAATACATTGAGGAGACGGAGCAGCAGCTGCGCGGACTCAACAATCAGGAATACGATCGGCTGGTCAACACCTATCCCAACATTGGCGAATGCGTTACGCTGCCCACAGACAATACCTACCGCCTGTGGAATCGTATGCCCACGCATTCGGACTTTCTGCACGTGCGTTTGGGCATTGGTCAGGTAAACCTGCCCAGCGAAATCGAAGTACCGAAACAGAAGCTTTCCATTATAGATGATCCGCTGCGCAACGAACCGGAGCGGCTGAAAAACGTATACTCCATTATCGCCGACGCGCCGTATACCGTAGGGCTGCGCTCCGAATCCGTGGTCGGCATACTGGGCGGCGACGAGGCCACGTTGTTCGCGCAAGGGCTGCTCATGCAAATCGCCTCGCTGCACTCCTACCACGATGTGCGCATCGCCGTGCTCACGCGCGAAACCACAGTATCCCAGTGGAGCTGGGCGCGCTGGCTGCCGCACGTGTTCGCCAGCGAGGACCGCGAAATGCGTATGGTCGTATCTCGCCCCAGCGCCATTCATGATGTAATGAGCCACGTAAGCGACGTATTGACCATGCGCCGCTCCAGCATGGAGGAGCATTCCTCCTCGCAGGACGAGGAGCAAGGCGAGGATGCGCGCCCGCTGCCGCATTACATTATATTCTGCACGGACAATCGCCTGCTGGAAAACGAGCCGATTCTCAAGCAGCTGCTCACCAATCGTCTGGGCATGACGCTCATCATGCTCGCGCCCAGCATGGAAATGCTGCCCAAGGAATGCAGGCTGATATTCAACGTAGCCGCCAAGCCGGGTTACCTGCACACCTCCGAAGGCGAAACCACTCAGATCGACTTCGAGGTACCCAACCGCAACCTGCTTCAAACCTTCGCCTCGCAGATCGCGCCGTTGCGCGTGCGCGACGCGGCGGAGAACGCCGCGATCCCCTCGCTGGTATCGTTCCTCGATATCTACGGCGTGCGCCGCACCGAAGATCTGGATGTGTGGCGTATGTGGACGGAAAACCACACCTACGACGGACTGCGCTCCACCATAGGCTACGCCGCGGGCTCCCAGCCCTTCATACTGGATATTTCCGATAAATACCACGGACCTCACGGGCTCATCGCGGGCACTACAGGTTCGGGCAAATCGGTCATGCTGCAAACCTATATTCTCTCTCTGGCGCTCAACTACAGCCCCGATCAGGTGCAGTTTATACTGATCGACTACAAGGGCGGCGGCATGGCGGACGCCTTCCGCACGCTGCCCCATGTGGCTGGCATTATCGATAACCTGCAGGGCGAGCTGGTGATCAACCGCGCGCTGGCTTCGCTCAACGGCGAAATCCATCGCCGCGAGCGCATATTTAAGGCGCACGATGTGAGCAGCATCAACGACTACACGCAGCTCTTTGGAAGCGATCCCGCCGAACCGAAGCTGCCGCACCTCATTATTATTGTTGACGAATTCGCCGAGCTCAAGAGCGACCAGCCGGATTTCATGCGCGAGCTGGTCAGCGCGTCGCGCGTAGGTCGTTCGCTGGGCGTCCACCTGATATTGGCTACCCAGAAGCCTTCCAACTCCGTCAGCGATGAAATATGGGCGAACTCCCGCTTCCACCTGTGCCTGCGCGTGCAGACCCGCAGCGATTCCATGGAAATGCTCAAGCGACCCGACGCGGCCTACATCAAGGGCATGGGGCGCTGCTTCATTCAAATCGGCAACGACGAGCTGTTCGAGCAGGTGCAAACCAGCTATTCCGGACTCGCCTACAACCCCAACGAACCGAGGGCGGAGGAAATGCCGCACCTGTTGGGCGATACCGGCGAAGCCATCCGCGTGGCGAAAAAGCGCAAGAGCGTAGAAGAAAAACGCAAGGAAAAAACTCAAATGGACGCCGTGCTGGAGCGCATTCGCGAGGTCGCCGGCGAACACGATCTGCTGCATACCAAGCAAATGTGGCTTCCGCAGCTCACTTCCCAGCTCTACTTCGGTCATATGCCCATGGCGCAGGCGCTTTTCCGCCGCGGCAATGACTACGCCAACGCGCCGGAAGGCGTTCAGTTCCTGCTGGGCATGGCGGACGACGTAGCGCAGCAGCGCTATATTCCCTTTACCGTGAACCTGACCCAGATGCGCAATTTAATGATCGTGGGTCTGGCGGGCACGGGAAAGACCACCGCCGTGCAATCCATCGTAACCGCCATCGCCAGCCAGTACGATGCGGAACACGTGCAAATGTACATACTGAGCCTGACCAGCCAGACGCTGGGCAACCTCATCGCGTTCCCGCAGGTGGGCGATATCGCCTTTGAGCAGGATGTGATTGAGATCAAGCGCTTTATCAATATGCTCTTCGAGGAGGAGCAGCGCAGAAGCGATATGTTCGCGCAGGTCTCCACGGATAGCTTCATTGAATACAACCGCGCCTGCCGTTTGGAAAACAAAAAGGGCGTTCCGGCGATCGTGGTATTTGTAGATCGCTACGAGCAGCTCAAGAATATGTTCGCCAATGACGATTTTTACACCGCGCGCATTCAACAGCTCTTGCGCGAGGGCAGCGGGCGCGGCATTCATTTCATTGTTACCGCGCTGGCGAAGAACGAAATTCCCGGGCGCCTGCACTCCTTCTTTAGCGGCATCGCGCTGCAGCTGCGCGAACGCGCGGACTACACGGACGTACTCGGCAAACGCGTACCCTACGATATGCCGCCGCTCATGGCGACCCCGGGTCGCGCGCTCGGTTTGGTGGGAGAAGACAACGTGCCCTACGAGCTGCAAATTGCGCTGGGCGGCGTGAGCATTGACGCACCCGACGCGCCGTTTGCCGACTTGAACGATATTGAACCCTACTGCCTGAACGCGGCTTTCCCGCCGTTTGAAGGCTTGACCGACGTAGAGCGCAGCGCGCGCATCATTGCCGAAGCCAAGGCGATGGACGAAGCTTGGAAGGGCGCTCGCCCCGCAAGAATTCCCAGAATTCCGGAAGAACCCACCTTGGAGCAGTTCCGCGTGGTCGACGGCTTTACGGATGCGCAGCGCAGCCCCTATCAGCTGCCCATCGGTTACGATATGACCAAGGGCAGTCTGGCAACGCTGGATTTGGAGAAGAACTATTCCATGTACGTCACCGGTCCCAAGAAGAGCGGGTTGACCAACTTCCTCAAGCTGACTGCGCGACTGTTCGCCGAGCGCGGAGCGGATATTCATATTATCGGCGATGCGAACTGGAAAACCTTAGCGGACGAGCTTGGCGCCCACCTGTATGCAACCGAGGACGAAATCGCCATATTCATGGATATGTTCGTGCGCGAATATCCTGGCAAGCGCAGAGCAAAGCGTGAAGCGGCGCTGGCGCAGGGCAAGGCGGCGGCGCGCAAGCAGGCGCTGGAATTCAAGCCGTGCGTCATATTGATTGATAACGCCGAGCGCCTGCCGCGCGATTTCAACGCGCCGCGCTTTGTCAAGAGCCCCGTGATGCTGGCAAAGGAATCGGAAGCGGCGGCCCCCGCCGCGCAGGAAGCGGGCGAACCGGTACCGCAGGTCAAGACCGCGGCGGAGCTCGCCCCGGGGCAGGATCCCAACCGCAATGTTCCCGCAAAGAATTACATCTGCGATGTATTTGGGCAAATGGCGGGCAAGGGCGACCTATACAACCTGTTCCTATTTATCGCCATGTCTTCGGCGGAGCGTATGCAAGAACGGTCCGAACCGCTCAAATCGCTCATTGCGCAGCAGCGCGGCATCGCGCTGGGCGGTAAATTCAACGAAAACGACCCGCTGGGCATCGGCGCGGGTCTGCCCCTGCAATCCCGCAGCAAGGCGCTGCCGAGCGGCTACGGCTATATGCTCGCCGACGGCAAGGTGACGCAAATTCGCGTGCCGCTCACGGACGCGGAAGAAGAGTAAGTCAAACCACGATCGTCGATTGGGAGGAACCGTATGCTCTCTGTGATGATTTGCGAGCCCAACGAACGCATTCGGGCAATGCTTCTCGCTCAGCTGGAAGCGCTGTCCGAGCGTTTTGCGCTCAAAATCGCGGCAACGACCTCCTCCGTAGACGACATGGAGCGCTATCTACAAGCGGAAACCGGCATTGTGCTCGCCATATTCGGCTGCACGCTTCGCCCCAAAAATAATCGGGAAAAGTGCCTGCAGCTGGGAGAAGCGTTGATGCGCCGCAGCCGCGATAGCTATACCGTGTACCTGATTCACGATTTGGATGATCTCGGCGCGGTGCTGGGCGTCTGCTCGCGCCCCGCGGGTATACTGCTCACGCCCTTTCCACAGGCGCAAATGGAGGAATGCCTCACCCGCATCGTTTTGGATTACGATGCCCTCAACTCCGAGCAGGCGCCGCAGGGCACGCTGCTGCTCAACGTAGGCGCCACCACCCACCGCATACCGTTCGATCAAATTCGATATATCGAGGCGCTGGATAAAAAGCTGAATATCTACACTCGCAGGCAGACTATCACCGTGCGCGCCACGCTGAGCACGCTGCTAGGCGACCTGCCGGAACAGTTCTACCGCTGCCACCGCTCCTATGTGGTGAACGTACAGCGCATTCGGGAAACGGATTTCAGCGCGATGGAACTCACGCTGGAGAGCGGCGAACGCCTGCCCATATCGCGTTCGAGCCGCGACGGACTCAGGCAACAAATGACGCAAAGGGGGAACGGCGCATGAACGCGGAAAGCATCGGCTATCGCTATGAACCCATTGAGCTCGCCACGCTGCTGGCGATATTGCGCCTGCCCAACCCGCCGGACGCGCCGCTACCGGAGCTCACGGAGGCGCTGGCGCAAAACGCGGCAGAGGAGTTGATTGAGGCGGGCATCGTGCTATCCGCTGGAGAGGGCTACGGCGTAAATCGCCTGAACGCGCTGCTATTGAGCAACGCCGCCCATTGCCGCTACCACGTGACCGCCCGCGCCGCGGATCGCACCGTGGTGCTCTGGCGCGGAAGCGCACTGTTCGTGCTGGGAGAGTTTCCCAAATCCGGCGCAATTACGCTCACTCCGATACGCGATGCGGCAGCCGCGCGCCGCGCGCTGCAGGATGCGCTCAATCACAAGGACTTATCCGGTCATATTGTGGAACCCGACCCGCCAATGGCGACGCTGCTTCAAACGCTCGCCGAGCGGGAAGGAGAATTGTAGCATCAGAAACTGGGAAGAGGTGCAATATGGAAACCATCATCGTCGAATTGTACGTACCCGCCATATCTTCTACCTTTGATTTTTCCATACCCGCCACGGGGCGCGTATGCGATACGGTGGCGGAAATTGTGCGCATTCTGGAAGCCACCCAGCAAAATCTGGAATTCGATAAGGAAATGCCCATGCTGTGCGATTTGGAGCACGGCGTGCCGCTCAAGCCCAACGCGTATATCGCCGAAACCGGCATTCACGACAGTAGTCGGCTCATGCTGGTTTAAGAAAAGGTGTATATAGAAAAAGCCGGAGATAACTCCAGCTTTTTTTATACTGTAAGAGCATAAGTTACTCTTCGCCGCGCTCCGCGCGAAGCTGAACAATGAGCTCGTCTACACGCTCTTTGAACAGCAGCGATTCCTCATCCTGATAACCAATGGCGTACAGTCTATCAATCTGCGCGTTATTGAACAGATAATTCTGATCCGCGCTCAAATATCCCTCCGGAAACGCGCAGCCGACATAATCATACAGCTTGGTGCCATTTTCCGTAGTCCCTTCCTGACATACGCCCGTAATCATCACGCGCTTGGTGCTGTCCTTCAGCAGTACCACGGAACCGATCGGAAGCAGTCCTGTAATCGTCATAACCAATTCCTCCTATCAAACTGTATCCATTATACATCAAAACCATTGAAATGTCAGTACTAAAATGAGCAGTGCAATGATCAGCATCAATATTCCATAAATCGTTCGAGCACGTACTCTTGCGGTCAATTCATTTCTTCCGTTATCCGCAATCACCGTCCACGTATCTACACCCGCGACCAAATCATGCCGATAGAAAATATCCAACTCATCGCCAGTATTCAATGCAAAATCCGCGTCCGAAAATTCAGCGCAGTTGTGACGCTCCAGCCGCCCATCCGCCTCAAATTCCACAAATAGGCAAACGCTGTGAATCGCCTTACCTGTCGTTCTGCCCACAATTCGCGCTTTTGTTCGTTTAAAGCCTCGTCCGCTATTATCTCTGCCCGCCAGCAGTACAATGCCGATTACGATAAACACCACCGACATCAGACATAGCGCACAGCGAAGTATCCACTGCGTATTTTCCATAGCTTACCAATTAAACAGCGATCTTGCGGTACCTCGTGCGGAAGTAATAAGATTATTCATAGAATTCATAGAACCTTCAATAATATTATCAATCAGCTTGGTAGCATTTACTTCCATGCTGACCCCCGCGCCGATTCCTGCACTCACACCGATATCGACTTTAAACGTTCCATCGTAATAACCTACGTTCGCGTGTCCGCCAACGCCAAACGTCACCTTGCCGCCAATCTTGCCTTCTACGCCAAATGCCTCGCCGCCAACGCTTCCATTCACTTCGGCAACATTCATTTCTGCGCTCACACCGCCGCCGGCGGCAATCGACTTGTTGACATATCCAAATTGACCCTGCGCTTTTACGCCTCCGCTCATCATCTTGGTGCCGATTTCACCGTTTACTTTCACAGAATCGTTCACACTGTATGATTTGGTTGCCTTCCCCTCAATCGCGGATATACTCACGCCCGCATCCGCGCTGACTCCGGGAGCAAAATAGCGTTTCGCTTGACCGGTCTCCTGATCTATTTTATAGGAATAAAACCCGCCGTGCCCACCTGCGGAAAAGCTCGCTTTACCCACATCCGCAGTTACGCTGGTGGTCGTCTTGCCATCCTTTCTGACGCCTTCGGTATGCAATACAGATACGCTATCTGAATAGTCTACGCCGGTTTCGTAAATCGTCGCCCTACGTTCCGGCATTTTGACTTCCTTTACTTTTTGACCATTCTGGTAATAATTTTTCGTCGGTGTTCCGATATCTTTTTTTAGGCTCTTCGCAGCATCCTTTACACCAAACATATCGTCGTTTTGGTACCCGAGCTGAGAAGGACCCACCGTAACCTCCTGTTTGGTATACGGTCCGCCGTCGCCCGCACTCGCGGTACGCGTCATCGTTTGCGAGGTGGGTGTAAAAGCGTACCTTGTCGTTGCCAAAACCACGCCGGTTGCGCTCATAATGGTCACGCTGCCATCATCGAATACGTAGCTCGTTCTGCCCTTTTCATCCGTATAGGTGTAGGTGTTAGCGAGCTTTTTCAGGTATTCCTCGCGCATTTCCTTCGTCCATTTGCTGGTATCCTCCGGATAGTGCAGCAGCATGGTCAACGCTTTTAGTTTTGTTTGTTTCTCATCTGGATCAAATCCATCTTTCCAATCACTTGGAATCAGTACTGATTTATACGGATAGGTCGGTGCATGGGGCGGAATCAGTATAAATGCTCTTGGATCAATAAGCTTCCCGTTCGGGCTGATCCAATTCAGTATGCTCGTGCTGTCGCCTTCGTCCGCTCCCGTTCTGTTTTCTCCCGACGACCGTGCTCCGGAAGCGCCGCGACCTGCGGCGTTGCTCGCCGCCATGCCCTCGGTCAATTCCTGTATCCGCCGTTCGATTTCACGCTGCGCGTCTTCAAAACGACGCGCGGCGGTGCGGCTCGCCTTGGATATATCGTTGGCATCGTCGCCCACTGCTCCGCTCGCCGCGCGCAGCGCGGTAATCGCCTGACGCACAGTACCGGCGGACACGCCCCTTCCGCCGAAGGTGCCGCTCAGCCGGTAGGTCATTTCGCCGCCTTCGTCGTCGCGCAGAGTCACGTTGCCTAGACGGCGCGCGGCGTCGTTGAGCGCTCGCTGCACTTCACTCAGCTGCGTTGCCGTTTCCTCCAGCCACTCGGTCGTGATATGCAATTTGTCCGCCATTGCCGTTTCTCCTTCCATTGCCCAAATTCGCCGGTGAACGCTCCCGCGTTTGAAGGGCATCCCTGCGCGTGCTTTCACGGGGATGCCCTTCAAAGGGAGGCTACAGGGCGTTCTTAATGCGCGCGTCCGCCGCGTCAATCTCCGCTGCGAATCGGTACAGCGCCCGACTTAGCGCATCCAGCGTGGATTGCAATCGCGCAATGTCCTGATCCGCCTGACGCAGTCTTTCCGCAAGCGCGCGCGCCGTATCGCCCTCCATGTTTTCCCCCAGCGTGGAGCGAATCCGGTTCAGCTTCGGCTGTGCCGAGGTCGATATTACCTCCGCGCTGCCTGCGACGGTCTGCGCCGCCCGCCGAACGGCGGTTGAATCATACGTCGTTACAGAGCCCATGCTCGCAGTCGCTCCCTTCGTGCTTTACAATAGTGGCGTTCTTCTTAGCCGAATACGGTGGGCGTGGTGCCTTCCTGAGCGCTCTCCATCAAGGAACGCGTGCGGCTTTCAACGGCTTCGTATTCTTCCATAACCTTGTTCAGCTTGGCAATGGCGCCTTCCATCTGCACATCGGTCTCGGACAGGTTGCGGTACATCTGGGCGAACTGCTCCACAAACTTGTTGGCGGCGTCGCCGGTCCAAGTAGAGTGCGCCTTGGTTACTTCGTCGTTAATGCTCATATAGGCCATTTTGAGCTCGTCGCGCTTCTGCTGATAGGTGCTAATCGCATCCTGCAATGCAGGTATTGATACTCTAATTCCTTCTGCCATTTTATTTCCCTCCGTTATTCTTCATTGGTCGGCTGCGCGCCCTCGGGCGGCGTCATTTTTTCCAAATTCTGCTTCATGCGAAGCAGCTGCTGTGTGAGATCTGCAAATACCTGAGCCTCCTGCGGCGCTTCGGACTCGTCGGGGCGAATCCCCTTCACATCGTCAATCGCTTCCTGCAAGCCCTTTAGGAGCTCCTCCATGGACTTATCCATGGCGCTTAGAAGTTCTTTGCGGAAGTTTCGTCCGCTTCCTGATAGGTCTGGCGCGCCTTATCCAGCGTAGCGGCGTACTGCTCGGCAACCGCGCCCATCTGCTGCATCCATTTATTCGCTTCCTGAATATTCTCGGCAAAAATCTTAGAGGACTCGGCGTCCCACCCGTCGGCGGAGGTCGTGAGCGTTTGAGTTGCGCTGTTCAGCTCGTTTGCCGCGTTCTTGAAGTCCTCGATATACTGGCGCATTTTACTCGCCGCATTGGTTAAATCGGACAATGTTACCTGAAATTCTGCCATTGTATTTTCCTCCCTATCTTCGGTTTAGATATTCCATTCCTGAAACAGGCTGTCGTCGTTCATGAGCGCCTGCAGCCAATCCGGAACCATCACGCTCTGCGTAACGCGCATTTCCGGAAGAATGATGGGCGCCTGAATTTGCGCGCTTCTAGTGAGTATGGGCGGATTGCGATACTCGATTTCGGCGTATACGGCGTTTGGGTCCCTTTCCGCCTCCTGCGCAACAGCTTCCAGCATACGGGAAATGGTATTCTCTGCATCCTCAAAGCGCTGGCGCGCCTCCTCTGTGCGCTTGGCGAGCGCCTCGACCGCTTCCTGCGATTTGCGCATCCGCTCGACCGTTTCGTCGTAGCGGGTCAGCAATATTTCAATCGCTCTGCTGTCCTCGGAGGGCTTCGCATCCTCTACGGCGCTTCGCGCCGCCGCCGCCTCGCTCAGGCAATCGCCCAGACGCTGCTGCGTGTCCTTCAGCCAACGGATCACCTCCGCCGCCGATTCCGAACTCCAGCGTATATCCAAGCGAATCACCTCCCGCCCATCAGGGCTGCCAGTCGGCTGTCCGCCTCATCCAACAAATCGGCGTACGCCCTGAGCTTTGCGGAAACATCCGCCATTTGCTGTACCTCGGTGCGGAGGCTCCGGGCTTCCTCCAATATCCGCTCCATGAGCGCGTCCGCGGCTTTGCCGTTCCAGCCCTCCATGGACTCTTCGGCGCGCCTCATGCCGAACACCGCGTCCTCATCCAGATGATCGGCGACCCGACGCACCTGCCTTGCGGCGTCGCGGAGCTTTGCGGTATCGTAAATTCCCGCCACAGGTTCTTACACCTCCCGGAAGTCGTATTGCTTAGAAGATCGGCGGCGTGGTGCCCACATCCAATGAAGCGGCGGTGCTGCCGATAGTGTTTTCAGCATTATCCATGGTATTGATAATGTTGTTCAAGCCGTTTATGGACTGCTCAATCACGTTATCTGTGCGGCGCAGGTTCGCGTTGATGTTGTTCCAGCGCATCATGTACACGGTCTTCGCGGGACCATCCCAGCAGCTGTCGATGTGGCTCTTGGCCTGATCCAGCGCGCTAAAGGCGTCCGCCAGCGTGCTGCGCGCCTGCTGGTAATTGGAAATGCAGGTCTGCATCTCTGAAGTTGAAACCTTAATCTTATCCGCTGCCATTGCTATATCCTCCTTAAACGTTATATTCGTATTCTATCAGCCACCGGAAACAATGCTCTTGATGCGGTCTTCCGCGTCGCGATATTCCTGCGCGACCTTCTTGACCAGATCGATGATCTCCAGCACCACCAGCATAATCTGCGAATACCAGCCGTAGGCTTCCTGCTGATTCGCCCAGAATGCTTCGCGGGCGTCGCCTTCCCAGTTGCTTGCCAGCGTTTCAGCCGCCTTCTGCACGGCTTCCTTCGCCTCATTGTAGCGCTCCATTGCCTCGTTCATCTTCGCGGAAGCCTGAAGCAGTTCGACCATCTGAACAAATAATTTCATTCCCATATTGCTTTCCCCTTTCGGTTCGTTTTTGTGGAACGCTTTGTTCCTGTTGACAGTTTGCATTATACAGGCAACCGCCCATCCGCGCCACACTTTGCGACGAACGGTCTGTTTTTTGGCGTGAATGGTCGTTGACGGCGCGAACGGCGCGTTTCGCGCCGCGATCAACATACAATAAGTTCAGTCGGTCGATTTGAAATATTGCATATCAGTTCATTCATATTATCGATGTTTCCTCCTTGAATTTGATCAGAATTTGAATGTTAAAATGCTTTGAATATTCATTTTAAGCTATTGACAGCGCACTGAATCGGTACTATAATACCCCTGTCAGCGCGAGGGAGCCTTGATGGAAGGGCTCCCTCGCGCTTTTCATTTTATCACGCTATGGAGGACGAACGCCATGAGTAAGTACACGAAGGAAGATATTATTCGCAGAGTGCGCGAGGAAGATGTTGAATTCATCCGCATGCAGTTTACCGATATATTCGGAACGCTCAAAAACGTAGCGATTACCGCCTCGCAAATTGAAAAGGCGGTCAATAACCAGATCATGATCGATGGCAGCTCCATAGAGGGCTTCGTGCGCATCAATGAATCGGACCAATACCTGCGTCCCGATCTGGATTCCTTCGCCGTACTGCCTTGGCGCCCGCAGCAGGGCAAAGTCGCAAGGCTCATTTGCGATGTATACAATCCGGACGGCACGCCGTTCGTAGGCGATCCGCGCGGCGCGCTCAAGCGCGTATTGAAGAAGGCGGCGGATATGGGCTATTCGTTCAACGTAGGTCCGGAATGCGAATTCTTCCTGTTCCAAACCGACGATGCGGGTCGCCCCACCACTGAAACCGGAGATGAAGCGGGTTACTTCGATTTAGGTCCCCTCGACCATGGCGAGAGCACGCGCCGCGAAATATGCATGATGCTGGAACAGATGGGCTTCGAAATTGAGGCGAGCCATCACGAGGTCGCCGCCGGACAGCACGAAATCGACTTCAAGTACGCGGAGGCGCTGGAGACCGCGGATAACATTATGACCTTCAAGCTGGCGGTCAAGACCATTGCCCAGAAGAACGGTCTGCACGCCACGTTTATGCCCAAGCCGCTGTTTGGCATTAACGGAAGCGGTATGCACACCAATATGTCGCTGTTCAAGAACGGTAAAAACATTTTTGCCGATCCCGATGGCGAAAAGGGGCTTTCCAAAGAGGCGTACAGCTTTATCGCCGGATTGCTCGCGCACATTCGCGGTATGGCGGCGATCACCAACCCTCTGGTCAACAGCTACAAGCGGCTGGTGCCGGGCTATGAAGCGCCGTGCTATTTGAGCTGGTCCGCCAGCAACCGCTCCGCGCTCATTCGCATTC
>JAFUAR010000372.1 GCA_017460585.1 Clostridia bacterium | reverse complement strand
GGTTTTCAACCTTGCCATCCCCCTCAGGTTTTGCTGAAACTGCTGCGCAGTTTCCGGGCGCAAAACCTGCAAGGAAGCGGACACTTGGTCCGCGTCCTCGCGGCGTACATGCCGCCGCTGCGGATTGAAAGTCGGGGATTGCGACCCCCGACACCCCCATGGGTGAATAGTAACCGCCAACCATCGTTCCCTACCGGTCGCGGTGACCGGAAAAATATACAAGGAGGATAACCCCATGAAGAAAACACTGGTTCTTTTGCTCGCTCTGGTTTTGGTACTAGGGGGGGTGTCCGCGTTCGCTGAGCCCATTCAGATTGAATACTGGTCCGTATTCACCGGCGGCGACGGCGCGACTATGCAGCAGATGGTAGACGCGTTCAACGAGTCTCAGGATGAAGTGTATGTCAACCATACGCCCATGACTGCCGACGATCTCTATCAGAAGATCCCGCTGGCGGTTCAGACCGGCACCGACGTTCCGGATGTCTGCATCGTTCACATCGAGCGCATCCCCAACTTCGTCGCCAACGATATGCTCTACAGCTATGACTTCGATATTCTCGACGAAGCCGGCGTGAAGGAAGAGGATTACATCGCTTCCGCGTGGGCGCGCACCGAGATCGACGGCGAGCATTACGGCATTCCGCTGGATGTTCACAGCTATGTAACCTATTACAACAAGGACCTGTTCGATCAGTATGATCTGAACGAGTTCCTGGATGACGGCGTGCTGACCTTTGACGAGATCAAGGCGCTGGGCGACAAGGCGCGTGAAAACGGCTACGAAGGCGCGATCTTCGATCTGGGCTGGATGCGCGCTCAGCTGCTGTGCTACTATGCGCAGCTGGATCCCGAGCTCACCCTGTCCTCCGACGGCGTGGCGCCCGCGATCAACAACGAGAACATGAAGAAGGTCATGGAGACCATGAAGGATCTCTATGAGGGCGGCTATACCACCAAGAAGGAAGACGACTACTCCTCCATGTTCTACGGCGGAGAGCTGTTGGTATGGTCCGAGGGCATCTGGATGAAGGCCGCCGCGGTTGACGCCGGCGTAAACTTCGGCATGATCCCCTCCGTGGCGTTCGATCCCGCGGTGGTCAAGAACTGGACCTCTTCTCATAACTTCGTGCAGTTCGCGGATGAGGACCGCACCGAGGAAGAAGATCTGGCAGTTGCGAAGTTCATTAAGTACATGGGCGAAGTGCAGTCCGAAACTTGGGCCGTGCAGGCTGGTCAGTGCCCCTCCTACGTTTCCGCGTGGGACAACCTCGACCTGAACGAGCTGCCGCAGGGCTTCCTGGCCGATCCCGCCAATGTGGATACCCTCGCGATCTACTCCTATCGTTACTGGGGACTGTTTGACACCGCGTTCTCCCGCGTTGGCTGGGACTTCGTGGATGGCACCATCTCCATCGACGATGCGCTGGCGCAGGTTGACGCCGAAATCGCCGACGCGATTGCCGCGCAGTAATTCCATAAGTCATTCAGTTGGGCAAGGGCGCTTTCGGGCGCTCTTGCCTTCCATCGCGTAGAAGGTTTGAGGAACCATTTTGTGAGAAACGAGGTGTCGTTATGACGCGATCCAGGCTTGCCGCGCTGCTGGGGGTGCTGTTCATCGTGCTGTTCTGCCTGTCGGGGTTGACCGCGCAGACCACGGTGAAGGAAACTACGGTTTCCACCGAGATGACGCTTCCGCAGCTGTTCTTCTCGCTGAGCAGCGCCAGCATACTGCTGATTCCGTTATCCATTGCAACCATTATCGTGGCTATAATCGCCCTCGGAATGAACCGGCGAAACGTGGGCTTTCTATTCGCCACGGTTTCGTTTATTGCGTTTTTGCTGTTCATTATTTTCTTTTCCTTGGAAAAGGCGAATTCCGCGCTGTACAATCCGCTGAGCGACGCGCTCAAGGAAGCGGGCGTGAAATTCAAGAAGCGCGATGTAGATCGCATCGCGGTGTCTTGGTCGCCCATGGTATTTGCGGCGCTGGCGAGCGTAGGTCTGACCGCCTGCGCGTGCTTCCCCGACTTTAAGTCGGATCGCTCCCGCCGCGAGCTCAGGGAAGACCTGCTGCCCTACGCCTACGTAGGTCCGCACCTGTTCTTCTTCATTATTTTCTTCGTTACCCCCGCGGTATACGGCATTTACGCCTCGTTTACCAAGTGGGATTTGTTCAACGAGCCCGTGTTTATCGGGCTGGAAAACTTCAAAACGCTGCTGTTTGATTCGGGCAATACCTACTACAAGCAGCTGCGCAACGGTCTTTGGAACACCATTAAGTTCGTCATTTACAGCGTGCCGTTCTGCATCGCCCTGCCGCTGACTGTGGCGCTGGCGCTGCAGAGCAAGTGCAGGGGCAACAAGTTTTATCAGGCGCTGTATTATTTCCCCAGCCTGTTGTCCATCACCACGGTCACGCTTTCGTGGAGATATATGTTTAACGCCCAATACGGCGTGGTGACCAAGTTCTTGGGTTCCCAGCAGAACTGGTTCGCGCCGCCCTATTCGTGGATTGTGCTGGTGGTGGTTACCGTGTGGTGGTGCGCCGGCGGCAATATGGTCATTTACCAGAGCGCGCTGGCATCCATACCCACCGACCATTACGAGGCCGCGGCGGTGGATGGCGCGGGCGCATGGCAGAAGTTCATTCACATTACCATTCCCGGCATGAAGTACCCCATGACCTATACGCTGGTCATGAGCGTGGTGGCGCAGTTCAACATTTACGGTCAGCCGCTCATTTTGACCGGCTTTGGCAACAACGAAGCCAACGCCGTGCTGCTCATGTACATTCAGGAAAACGCCGTGAAGAAGCAGGTGGCGGGTATGTCCGCGGCCATGGCGGTGATACTGGGTCTGTTCATCATGGTCGTTTCCTTCCTGCAAATGCGCGTGCTTCGCTCCAACGCGCCGGAATAAGAAAGGGGTTGAACGGTTATGAAGAGCAGTAAACAAACGAAAACCATCGCGTTCATCTTCCTGTTCCTGCTGGGCATTATTTGGGTGGTGCCCATACTCTGGCTGCTGCTGAGCTCCTTTAAGCTGGATTCTGACTTCATTACCAGCTTTGCCAACGTGAAGGGTCCGGGCGATTACCTCACCCGCTTGATTCCCCGCGAGTGGACGGTGGTCAACTACGTGGAAATGTTCGTGGGCGGCGAGGGCACCAATACCACCGCGAATATTATGGCGATGTTCAAAAATTCGTTCATCGTCTCCATCGCCTCCACCATTGGCACGCTGCTGCTCACCAGTATGTCCGCCTTTGCCTACGAACGCCTGCACTTCAAAAACGGCAATAAGGTGTTCTGGGCGCTCATGTATATGAGTATGTTCCCCAACGTAGTCAACCTGCTGCCCATGTTCCGCATTTCCAACGCGCTGGGCTGGGTCAACAACCTCAACGCGCTGATTTGGCCGAGCATGGCGGGCGTGTTCAACATATTCCTGATTCGCAACTTCATGAAGGGCATTCCCAAGGATTTGGACGAGGCGGCCGCCATTGACGGCGCCAGCAGCCTGCAAATCTTCACGCGGGTGATATTGCCCTCCATTAAGCCGGTACTCATTGTGGTGGGTCTGTTCGCCTTCAACGGCGCGTGGAACGACTTCCTCTGGCCCTCCATTATTATGACCAATCCGGATAACCAAACCCTCACCCCCGGTCTGCGCCTGCTCAGCGGACAGTACGAGCAGAAGTGGGCGCATATGATCGCCAGCTGCTTAGTCAGCATGGTGCCGCCGTTCGTGCTCTACATGGTGGCGCAGAAGTACTTCCTGCAGGGCATTTCCGTGCAGGCGGCGGTCAAGGGCTGATCGGTCGCTTTCCAATAGGTGGACGGGTGACACGTCCCCGCCCGCGGCGCGGCGCTCGAATTTTCAATTCGGCGGTGCCCCGCTCG
>JAFUAR010000371.1 GCA_017460585.1 Clostridia bacterium | reverse complement strand
GGATTTCGAACGCGGGACTTTATGCGGATCAATTGGGCGATGGAGATGGTCAGGTGACGTTGCGCGAATGGTTTGACTTTGCCTATACACAAACCGTAGAACTGGTAAAAAAGTGGAAAAATCAGGCGCAATTTAGGGGCAGCAGCACACAGGTGCCGCAAAGCTTTTTCGGCGCGTTAATGGATTTGGTATTGTTCGGCTGACAAAAGGGAGGATTTGCCCATGAATGGAAGCGTGCACGATGGGCATCGCAGTCGCTTATGGGAACGGGCAAAGGCGGAAGGACTGGAACATTTTCAGCCCCACGAGATATTGGAGCTTTTGCTGTTTTATGCCATTCCAAGGCAGGATACCAGCGCAATCGCACATCGGTTAATTGAGCGTTTTGGCTCACTGCAAGGCGTATTGAACGCCTCGCCTGCTACGCTGTCGCAGGTGCAGGGGGTGGGGCGCAGGGCGTCCGAATGGCTGGAGGCGCTGGGCGTATTGGTGGATCGTTATTCCAATTTACGCCAAACCAGTCGCCCCCAAATACGTACGGTACGTGATGCGCAGTTGTATATCCGCCATTATTTCTCGGAATCCAATACGAAGGGCGCTATGCACCTTTGCCTTACGCCGAACGGGCGTGTACAGATTGCCGCGCCGATTAGTGCATCCACATTGTGGGCGGATCCCAAATGCCTTATGCAGAGCTTAGACGACGTGCTGGCGGCGCACGCGCACCACGTTATTATAGGCGTGCATACGGATGATCGGGTTCCGCGTATACGAGATTACGACTCCGTGCACGCGTACGAGTACGCTCGTATTTTAGACAACATGGGTGTAACGCTAACGGATGTAATTCTTCTGGATGATGACAGCGCGCTGAGCCTGCGAGAACAAAACCGTTTGCCCGATCTGCCCAAGGGAACTTCGGCTTCCGCTTTCGCGGAGGACTACCTGAGCGAAGCGTAAACGACGAGGAGATACGCAATATGAACGAAGAACAACTCATTCAACGGGCGACGGAAGGGGATGCGGAGGCTTTTAACGCGTTGCTAGGCGCTCATGAACAGCAGATGTACGCACTATGCCTGCGAATGTGCTGCAATCCAGAAGACGCGCAGGATTGCCTGCAGGAGGCGATGCTGCGCGTCTTCCGCGCCATTTCCACTTTCAAGGGACAATCCGCGTTTTCCACATGGCTGTATCGAATCGCCATGAATACGAGTTACGACCTGCTGCGCAAGCGCAAGAATGCGGCCAATGTGTCGGCGGATCAGCTCTTCGAGGAGGGCTGGTCACCCGTGGATGCGAACGAAACGCCGGAACAACGCGCGCTCCATTCCGAACAGCGCGTTGCATTGAACGATATGATTCAATCCCTGCCGGAGGATATGCGCGCGGCGGTGGTGCTGCGCGACGTGCAGGGCTTTTCCTACGAAGAGATTTCCCAAATCATGAATGTAAATGTGGGCACGGTCAAATCGCGAATCAGCAGGGGCAGAGAACGTCTGCGTAAGAAAATCATTGCCAAACCGGAACTTTTCAATCGGTAAAATCGTCCAAAAGACAAATTTAGGGAATAATGAAGGGAATGGAAGCAGTATGAGATGCGAGGAATTCCGCGCGCTGCTCAACCGCTGGATGGATGGCGAGCTGAACGAGCCGGATTTCGTTCAGGCACTTTCGCACGCTGAAGGCTGTTCGGAATGTATGAACGAATTCCGTGCCGCAAAACAGCTCAAGGCGCTCATGCCGAATATAAACAATGGAATCACTGTACCGCTCTCCGCCCAGAGCGCATGGCGCAGCGCAGTGCGGTCTCAGCGCGCATTGGCAAAGCGGCGCAAAACGATTCGTTGGCTCGGCGCTGCGGCGGCGGTCATCGTGGCGGCGGTTGGAATATCGCTGTTTCAAGCGAATCAGGGCGCGCATTTGAATGCGCGCGTTGAGACGGACGGCGCCAATGTGCAAACTAGCATGGTTGAATCTACGCCGGATCAGCCTGTAACCACCGCGACCGAATGGGTGCTGCGCGTAGAGAATGTCGACGAGGTAGAGCGTTATATCCGCGATATCGCGCAGGAATATGGCGGAGAGGTCGCGTTTACCCAGCGTGAAGACGGAAATGTAAAGCTTGCAATCGCCTGTCGAAGCG
>JAFUAR010000370.1 GCA_017460585.1 Clostridia bacterium | reverse complement strand
GAAATATCCGACCGGACGCGGATTTTATGCACCAGCTGGAAGGGCGTATGCGCGCGGAGCACCGCCGCGTTGCGCGGCGTAAACGGCGGCTGCTGGCGTTCTCTTACGGCGCCGCGGGGCTGATTTTGGCATTCGCCGTGGTGGGAATGGTGCGCACGGTGCGTTCCAACCGGAATGCGCCCACTCCATTGGCGCAGGGCGCGGGAACGACGCCCGTGTCGACCGCTACGGCGTACACACCAACCGAAGCGCCATTGGAAACGACCGCCCCCACCCCGGAGACCAATCCTCAGATTCAAGCTATGGAATTAGGCAATTGGGAGCTTGGAATGAGCGACGCAGTGCTGCGCGCGACCCGCAGCTCATGGTTCGATGCGGAGGCATATGGTCTGTATGCGGATCCGCCGTGCCCGCTCGTGGGTCTGGAGGATAACTACCCAAGGCGCGTATATATTGGCAACGCGATTACCGATCTGGACGCGTACTACGCGCTGCTCAAGCCCGGGGACGCCTATTGGCTGAACACCCCGACCGACACACTTAGCATAGAGCTCGACCCCAAAACGGAGTTGGCGGAGTTCCCCTTTTATTCGATTGAATGGATCGATGCAGAAGGCGAGCACCAAACGGGCTGGATACTCGATTCAATCATCCCAGAAGACGCCGCGGATGCCAATCCGCTGGTAGAGCCGCTCGCCTGCCCTGCTTTTGTACCCGAAGACAGCACTGCGCAACTGTATGTAAGGCGCGATATCGATTCCGAGGTCATCGCCTCGCTGCCGTCAGGTACGTCGCTGGCGCTGTACGGTGCGGTTGATGGCTGGGCATTCGCCACAACCGAACCATTTGCGGAGGAGGAGATCATTTCCGGCTGGGTGCCGCTGAACCAAATTATCGGCGCGCGCTGGCGCTATCCGCTGGAAATACTTACCCCGCTGGCGGATCGAATCAACCTGCGCGCCGAACCGGACGGCACCGTGCTCCATACGCTGGATGCCAGCGCCTTTAATCCGATAGACGGTTCCGCCGCCATTCAATTTACGGGCATTTCGCGCATGGGACAAGAGGGACTATGGTACTGCGTGCGCTACTGGAACGCGAAGGGCATTCCAATTAGCGGCTGGATTTTTTCCGAGCTGGTTCAATCTCACACATTTACTTTCCTGATCGGCGCGGACGATCCCATCGATACGCTGCGCTCCGCGGAAATTCATGTGCGAAGCGCGGACGGCGCTGAGGAGTACGTGCAAATCGTGGAATCGGAAGATTTCCTCGATCGTATTGCAAACGCCATTGCGGTAGACGACGGCTCGGACCTATACAGCAACATATCGCTGGGGCTACATTACACGGATAAAAGCGGCAATATGCAAACATTGCCGGTGACGTTGGCGGACGACGGCTCCATGCGCATTTCTCTAAACGGAGTGATATACGATTATCGCACAGATGACGAGCGCTATTCCGCCCTGTACGATGACGATGGCATAACCGCTCAGGAATACCTTCAGGAGGTGTTCTACGATATTCCATGGGATGCCGTATTGAATGAAAACAGCGCGCAGTGGGAAGTTTCCGAATGGGCTTCAACATTTGAAGAATATACTCCGAACGAAGAATGGGAGATCGTTTCGGACGCCGCTTCCGAAGTGCTTCCCGAGGATACCGAAAACGCTGCGTACGCGGACTGATTCCAAGTATGCAAAAAAGGCTGCTCCCCTGTATCACCGGTCGGTGAAACGGGGAGCAGTCCTTTTATTTGGAAAAACGAAACCGCATTACAATATGGTGCTCGCAGCCTTTTTAATTGCCGCCTGATGCAGCGGATCCACCGCGTTGGAACCATTGGTTCGGCTGTTGGTGAAGTGAATGCAATGGTGCCCATCGAAGTTATTATTCTTGATCGCGCCGCTGCCGTGCGGCTGGCAATTCATGCTCGCCGCGTAGTTTACGCCGTTTATGGTGACGAATATCGCCCTGCGCGACCACGACCAGCTTCCGCCCGCCACCTTCTTGAGCACCGCCGTATCCGCGGCGGTACAGGGCTGACAGTCCGCGTGGTTAATCTGCCCGCGGCATACTTCCTTCCAAGCCAAGCCCGTATCTACATCGGTAATGGTGGCGGTCACGCCGCGCGCAAATATGGTGCGAATGTCGCTGGTCCACCAGTCCATCTCGATCGCCGCGCCATGGGCTGGCACCGCATCTCCGGAAGAGGACGACGAGGATGCGCCGGATGACGCCTTTGGCGCGTCGCTGGCAAAGAGCGCGGTCAGCGTCTTTTCATCGGCAATGCCGGAGGTGGTAATGCCCGCCGCCGCCTGAAACGAAGCGACCGCCGAACGGGTGAGATCCAGATAATTGCCGCCCACAGTGCCGCTGAAATAGCCCAGTGCCTTGAGGCGTTCCTGCAGCTTCTCCACCGCCGCGCCGGTATCGCCGTATTGCAGCGTAGCGTCGGTAGACACCTTGGTAGCGCTCAGATCGGAGCGCTGCATATAACCCTGCGTGGAATTGACCGTGACCTGCGCCAGCGTATCCGAATACGCGGACACGATGACCGTGGTGTTCACTGAAAGCGTACCCAACGTAGCGCCGGACGCGCTGACCAGCTTCGCGCCCTCGGTCTTAACGAAATAAGGCGTGGGCGTAATCTCGGTAATGCTGCTGCCCTTGGCATCCACGGGCGTAGCGCTTAGATCGGTCTTGTACATATAGCCGGTGCTGCCGCTGCGGGAAATGCGCATGAGCGTGCTATTATAAGCGGAGACCGTCACCTTCGTGTTTCGCGAAAGCGTAATCGATACCTTGCCCTTGCTGTCATACACCTTTGCGCCGTCGGTTCGCACATAATAGGTGGTTGGCGAAATGGTGGTTACGGTATCCTTCTGCGAAGCGATCTTCGTATCAGATAAGTCCGAGGCGTACATGATGGCTTCTTTGCCGTTCACGCTCACGCGCACCAGCGAACCCTTTGTAGCGCTGACCACTACTGCGGTATTCTGGCTGAGCGTGGCGATCACGCCGCCCTTGCTGTCGTACGCTTTTGCACCGTCCGCCTTGACGTAATGCGTAACGGGAGCAATTTCCACTACGCCGTCGTTCGGCACCTGCGTAGGTGCGGGTGTCGCAGTAGGCTGCGCCACGGTCACAGTCGAAGAAGACAGGTCGGAAGCGTACATATAGGCGGTTTTGCCGTCGCGCTGTACTTTACTGATTCCATTCTTTGTTTCGAGCACGGTGACCTTGGTATTCAAAGAAACCTGCCCCAGCAGCTTGCCGCTTGCATCGTACACATTGGTTAGGTCCTTCGCCGCGTAGGCGACGGATTCGCTCGCATTGGGGTTCTTGTTCGTAAGCAGAGAACTTTTTACAAAACCAGTACTGCTCCCATAGGTCACCTGAGCCCAGCTGCCCGCGATGCCCTTGACTGCAACCTGCGCGCCCGCCTTCAAGCTCGCCAATGATTTAGAGGAAGTGGAGCAGGATGTATAAAGTTTGCCTGCCTTTTTGAGCCACGCCGCCTGATCGGAATATGTGGTCATGGCAGTGAGCGTAGAGGACTTTACATAGCCGGTTTTTCCGTTTAATTCAATTTTCGCCCAACCGCTCTTTGCGGAAGAACGCTCCACCACCGTACCGACCGCCACCGTACCCAGCTTGGTCGCGGAAGAGCTGGCGGAAGCATATACCTTCGCCTTGCTGGTCACCAGCGCGGTATCCGCCCACGCACTGCTGCCCACAATGAGCAACGCAAGCGCGAGCAGCAGCGTCGCGAAGCGTTTTAGAGAATATTTTGACATATTCATGTATCCTCCGATAAGAATATATCTCATTATATTACAAAATTATTTCATAATCAAGTACTAGATTGCATTTTTACATAACCTTCCGTCTTATTCTCCAAAAATCGCCACACTTAACGCTGCCACTACCGATTCAGTGTATAAAAAAATTTCTTGACAATCAAAGCGCATATGTGTATAATAATATTGTTTGAGCGGTCGTGGCGGAATAGGCATACGCGCACGTTTGAGGGGCGTGTGGGAGACCGTACGGGTTCAAGTCCCGTCGACCGCACCACAATCCGCCCGGAAACTTCGGTTTTCGGGCGGATATTTTATGTCCGCATATATTTAGAGACCAATCATGGTATGCTACATAAAAGAAACAAATTGAAAGGAAGCAGACGTATGGCTATCCCATCCAAGTATAAAAAAACGCTCCTTGCTTGCTATTTGGGCTTGGTCACACAGGCGATCGCGGCGAATTTTGCGCCGCTTCTGTTTGTAACGTTCAGCAATACCTATAAAATGGCGCTTGAGGAAATGGCCATTATTCCTCTTACCTTCTATGTCACCCAGCTGCTCACAGATCTTGCGGCGGCTAAATTTGTCGATAAAATCGGATATCGAGTATGTGTCGTCGCGTCTCAGGTACTTTCGAGCGTTGGGCTGATACTGCTCGCCTTTTTGCCCGACCTGCTGCCCTCGCCTCTGGCGGGAATGATGGTTGCGGTTGTGCTTTACGCGATTGGTTCCGGTCTCATCGAAGTGCTGATCAGTCCCATTATTGAAGCCTGTCCGTTCGAAAACAAGGATGGTATGATGAGCCTGCTGCACTCGTTCTATTGCTGGGGCTCTGTGGCGGTCATTCTTGGTTCCACACTGTTTTTTGTGCTCTTTGGAATACAAAACTGGCGGATTCTCGCGGTTATTTGGGCGGCGCTGCCCTTCTATAACGCCTTCAATTTCATCTCCTGTCCCATTGAACGATTGGTAGACGACGGAGAAAGCATGAGCATACGGCAGCTGTTTGGTACGCCGCTATTTTGGCTCATGGCGCTGCTGATGGTATGCTCCGGCGCATCCGAAATTGCCATGGCGCAATGGGTCTCCGCCTTCACCGAGTCCGCCCTCGGGGTAAGCAAGACCATTGGAGATTTGGCGGGTCCATGTCTATTTGCCGTGCTCATGGGCATTTCTCGCGCCTACTATGGCGCAAAGAGTGAAAAGCTCGACTTGACGAAAACGATGCTGTTTTGCGGTTTGCTATGTTTCTGCTGTTACCTTTTGGCGTCGCTCTCCGCATCTCCTGTATGGGGGCTTGTAGGATGCGCAATGTGCGGTATTTCCGTAGGGATCATGTGGCCCGGTACGCTGAGCATTTCCGCGCAACAATGCCCGAAGGGCGGCACCGCCATGTTCGCGCTGCTGGCGCTCGGCGGTGATCTGGGCGGTTCGATAAGCCCCGCGCTTGTGGGCGGCGTGGCCGGCGCAGCGGGCGGCAACCTGAAAATCGGGCTGATGGTCGCCTCCATATTTCCTATATTGTTGATTGCGGGGCTATTGAGCCTTAAACGGGTAGTTCAATAAGAATACTAAGCGCATATTGCCATTGGCATATGAATAATACGATCGCGCAAGCGGCGAGCGGCGATACTCATGATCAATCGTTCGCCCGCTCCCCCGCCGCGCCATAATCCGCCACGCGTCCTTCCAGCCTGGGCGCGCGAGTGACGGAT
>JAFUAR010000369.1 GCA_017460585.1 Clostridia bacterium | reverse complement strand
TCTGCGGCGGCGCTTTGCGGGCGATTCCTCAGAAGCAGCGTTTGGGCGATATTGAGCTAATTCGCCCGCTGTACCTCATTCCCGAGGAAATCATATCCGCTTGGCAGCTCTACAACTCGCTGGAATGCGCGCCGGCACGCGATCCATCCCCCAACCGGGCGGCGACCAAGGCGCTGTTGATGAATCTACGCAGAACGCATCCCGAGATTGACAAGTGCGTATTCAGCGCCGTGCACTCGGTCTGGGTCGATACCTTTCCCCGCCAAACGGCGCAAGGCGAAACGCATAGCTTCTTAGAACACTATTACGATTGGGAGGAATAAGTTATGGCGATACTGCACGTGAGCTATCTCTCCAAGGCGCTGCTGCGTACCGTTCCGGTGGACGTAGTATTGCCCGTAGACAAGCTGGAGGGCGCGGACTACCTGCCCGTGCGTCCCTACAAAACGCTGTACCTGCTGCACGGCTACATCGGCAGCGAGGGCGACTGGCTGTACGGCACGCGCATTGCGCGCTGGGCGGCGGACCGCAATTTAGCGGTCGTCATGCCCTCTGGCGAAAACGCCTTCTACGTAAACGGTCGCATTCCCAACAGCGCCTACGGCGATTTCGTGGGCAGCGAGCTGGTGGAAATGACCCGCAGGATGTTCCCGCTCTCCGCCAAGCGCGAGGACACCTACATCGCCGGTCTCTCCATGGGCGGCTTCGGCGCGATTCGAAACGGCATCGTCTATTCGGATACCTTCAGCCGAATCGGCGGCTTCTCCTCCGCCTTGCACCTGTTCGAGGAAGCGCCCGAAACCATATCCGGCGAGGACAAGCTGTTCGGCGATATGAATCAGGCGCGCCAGAGCGATCGCAATCCCTGTTTTGCATGGAAGGAATGCCTCGCGCGCCACGAAAAGAGCGGAACTCCGCTGCCGGAATTCTACCTTTCCTGCGGCAGAGACGATTCTCTGCTGGAATCCAACCGCAGCTTCAAGGATTTTCTCGCCGAAAACGGCGCGAAACTGACCTATATTGAGGATTACGGCGCCCACGAATGGGACTTCTGGGATCGTCACATACTGCGCTTCCTCGACTGGCTGCCGCTGGACGAGGCGAGCGAAGGCGTCAGCAGCGGGCACGTGGTAACGGAATAACCGGTACCGATTCACCATGAATACCAGCATGGACTATCTGGCGGGTCTCACCAATCGAAAGGAGCCCTATCCACGGGACGAAGAATGTCCAGCATCTACCTGAGCCAATTCTCATTCCCCACGCGGGAGCGCGAGGAGCGCGCGCTGGGCGGCGATTACCGCAACCGCATGACCGCCTTCTCCTCGCAATATCCTTTCGGCGTATTGACGGAGCACGACGGTCTGACGCTCTCCTTCGAACCCATCACGCTGCTCTACGGCGGCAACGGCTGCGGCAAGACCACGGCGCTCAACGTCATGGCGGATGCGCTCGGGCTGCAACGGGATTCGGTCTACAACCGCAGCGCTTTTTTTTCAAGCTACGCGCGCCTGTGCTTCGCCTCGCTGCGCCAG
Organism: Clostridia bacterium; assembly: GCA_017460585.1. Taxonomy (GTDB): domain Bacteria; phylum Bacillota; class Clostridia; order Christensenellales; family Aristaeellaceae; genus Faecivicinus. The sequence continues at coordinate 8,138 of JAFUAR010000369.1, read as the reverse complement.
CCGCTCCCCGAGGCGAGCCGCATCATCACCAGCGACGACGTATTCGATTATATGCTCAACCTGCGCACACTCAACGAGGGCATCGACGCAAGGCGCGAGGATCTGCTCGAACAATACTGGCATGATCGGCGTTCCGAATTCAAGCTAAACTCTATAGAGGATTATGAAGCCCTCAAAGCCGTGAACCTGTCCAAGAGCAAGACGCCCTCCAAATACCTAAAGGCACGTTTAATGCAGAATGTGCGCACCCAGAGCAACGGTGAAAGCGCCTCGTTCTACTTCATTCATCGCATTCAGGATGGCGCGCTCTACCTGCTGGATGAACCGGAAAACAGCCTCTCCCCCAGCCGTCAGATTGAGCTGGCGGAGTATATCGAACGGCAGGCGCGCTTCTTCGGCTGTCAGTTCGTCATTGCCACGCACTCTCCCTTCATGCTGGCAATGAAGGGCGCAATTGTGTACGATATGGAAAACGCGCCCGCGCGCGTCCGCCCTTGGACCCAGCTGCCCGCCATGCGGCAAACCTTCGAGCTGTTCATGCGTCACCGCGACGCGTTCGAGCAGGCAGATTAATATAAAAAGAAGTAAAAAAGACATACGCGAATGCCCTAGATCGCGTATGTCTTTTTGTATTGAATATATATCGATCTGCAAATATACTCGCCTTCCACGATATGTACGATGGTCTCGGCAGCCATCTTCGCGCCGCTTCCGCTTTTACAGAAAAGTCCTGTTTTTATACCTCGCCTCTAACGGATACGTTTCTTCCTGTATTTCTTTGGCGATTTTTTCGCACCATGCCGCCGAGAGTCCGGCGGCTTTGCCGACGGCGAGGAGCTCCTTGATACCCGGATCTCGACCATTTCCGTCTACTGTCGTCGTATGTTCGCCGTAGGCGGTATTGCTCCAAGTGAGATCGTAAGCGGGCGAAAGCGACCAACAATCGTTTGTCTCATCGTATAAATACGAAAAATTCTTACTGTGATCGTCGCGGTTGTGCGCAAATACATTAAAGCACATTCGCCGAAACATCTGCTCTACTTCGCTGCGCCGGTCACGGCACAGTATCTTCGTCAGCTTCATCAGCGTATGATAGTCCATAGCGGATGAGCGCCAGTCCAGCTCCAATATCGCGGCGGCGGTCAGCATATGCCGGCGCATAATTCCGCCGTCGGGCAAGGTCTCCCTGTCGAAGCGCCGAACCGAAAAATATCCCCCGCATCGCTTCGATGGCAGCAGTCGCGTCTCCGGCACCACTATGCCGCAGCGCTCCGCGCAGTCCATATACGCCTTTTCCATGCTTCCGGCATCCTGATCTTCCGCCGCGACGGGAAATTTAATGATCCACTCCTCGGTCATCACCTTGGGTCTCGCGCCCCCGCTGGAACCAGCAAGCGCGAACATCGTATCCGCGTCCTCCGTTTGTTCTCCAATGAGAGTCCGTCGGCACTCCTCCGCCAACGCATCCAAATCGGAAAGCGCCTGCAAACTCCATTCGCTCCACGCGGGTTGGTAACAAAGCGCGCCCATTCCCGCATTGCCAATCGCGCCAAGGCGCGTCAGTAAATCCACACGATCGGGCTTCAAACCGTGCTTTGCGAACATTCGCTGCATGAGCAGCTGTCCCCACGCGTCCGGAAGGCTATCCGCAAAGCATCCGTACAGCCCGCCAAAATTCATGGAAGAGGGCACGAAAACTCCCGCCTTGACAGGAAGCGAAAAGGGGCTAATCGGAAAACCCGTATCCAGCCATTCCCGCGCGTAGGCAAAAGCGATTCGGTGATTGGGCGTTTCAGAAAGCGTACCCACCTTCCTGCCATGAAAGGTCACTTCCAGCTTATTGCCGTTCACGAATAACCTCCTCAATGCTGGTATAGGGTACGTCTTCAAACAAATGCCGAAGCGCGTCGGCGCATCCCAGCGCGGTCGCAATTTTCGTGAGCGACAAAATCGATATTTGACCCGTCGTTTCAAATCGCTTAATACTGCCATGGCTCACGCCGCTCAGCTCGCTCATTCGCTTCTGAGATATGCCCCGCCGCTTGCGAATTTTGGCGACACGTCGCGCCAGCGCCAAATCCATTTCCTCCGCCGTTTCCCATATATATTCGTTCATCGCATTTTTCTCCGGATAATATATAATCTATTATTGCCCAATAACGCCTAAAATAGATAAAATACGAGCTATATCAATTGTACCATTGTTTGTAGAAAAAAGCAAATAAAGAAAAGCGATCGTCGCTCCGCTTTTCAAAGCAACGATCGCTCTTTTCCGCCTATTCGTATCTCTTTGGATTTTGGGTTTCACCCAGCAGGTAATCCACGCTGGTATTGTAGATTTGCGCTAGACGAATCAGCACCTGCGTGGGAATATCGTTTTCTCCCGTTTCATATTTGGAATAGCCTGTCTGCGACATATTCAGCATTGCAGCCACCGTCTTCTGGTTCCAATCGTGATCCTCGCGCAAATCCCGAATTCGGGGATATTTCATATACATCACCGCCCCAAGTGTAATTCACGCCGTAGTACACGCGGAATTAATAACCTGAAACAGGTTAATCCATGATTGGGGTTCATAGGAAATCGTATACTGATTTTTAGGCTTTTGTTTGCTTCATTATAGTAGAGGGGTTGGAGCCCATGCTCAAATATACGGTCAAACGCATACTGCTGGCCATAGTCACCATATTGATTATTTCCGCCATTACCTTTTTCGCTATGAACGCCATTCCCGGCGGTCCCTTCTCCAAGGAAAAGGCGCCCGATCCCGCGGTACAGGCGGTGCTCGAGGCGCGCTACAATTTGGATAAGCCCGTGGGGCAGCAGTTCATACTGTATATGCAGAATCTGCTGCACGGCGACTTCGGCGTATCGCTGAAAACGGGTCGCGAAATCGCCACTGTCATATCCGAGAAATTTGCGGTGTCCGCGCGGCTGGGCGGCATGGCGGCCGGTTTTGCCATCATCGTAGGGCTGGTGCTGGGTTCCATCGCGGCGCTTTGCCGCAACCACTGGCCGGATCGGCTGATCATTTTCTTGACCACGCTGTTCGTGTCCGTGCCAAGCTTCATACTGGCGACTATGCTGCTGTTGATATTCGCGCTGCAGCTCAAGTGGGTGGGCGTGTTCTCTACCTCGAATCCCAACTACGTGCTGCCGGTCATCTCCCTCATGCTCTATCCAATGAGCTACATTACCCGCCTGACTAAGTCCTCCATGCTGGACGTACTGGGGCAGGATTACATCCGCACCGCCCGCGCCAAGGGCGTACGCGAATCGCTCATTATTTTCAAGCACGCGCTGCGCAACGCGCTCATCCCCGTCATCACTTACGTGGGACCCATGATCGCCGGTATACTGACCGGCTCCATGGTCATCGAAACGGTGTTCACCATCGGCGGGCTGGGCACGGAGTTCGTACACTCCATCAACAATCAGGATTACCCTATGATCATGGCGACCACCATATTCCTGGCGGTGCTCATGGTCGTCGCCACGCTGGTGAGCGACCTAATCTACAAGCTGGTCGACCCGAAAATCAACTTTGATTAAGGAGGAGATAACGTGACGTACAACGCAGACAAGCTGCCCAAAAAGAATCTCCTCAGCCTGCAAATCGACTTAAAGAAGTTCGAAAAGGCTTCCGATAGCGAAAAGGCGCAGCACGAGACCATGCGCGAATCCACCACCTTCTTTAAGGACGGTATGCGCAAGCTTCGCAAGAATCCGCTGGCGATGATCAGCCTGTGCGTGCTGATCGCGCTGGTCGTCACCATAGTGGTGGTGCCGCTTTTCTACCCCTACAGCTACGAACAGATGATTTCCGTAAACGGAAAGCGCGATAAGACCGCGAAGAATCTCGCCCCCTTCACCTATTCCAAGAACGAGCAGAAGGCAATTGAAGAAGGACAGCAAATCTTCCCGCACATCTTCGGAACCGACGAGCTGTGTCGCGATTACTTTATCCGCGTCATTTACGGCGCGCGCGTTTCGCTCATGGTCGGTCTGTTTGCCAGCCTCATCGTGCTGGTCATCGGCTTGCTGTACGGCTCCATATCCGGTTATTTCGGCGGCAAGGTCGATATGGTCATGATGCGCATCGTCGATATCATCTACTCCCTGCCGGATACGCTCATGGTGGTGCTGCTCTCCGTAGTGCTCAATCAGGTCATCGGCGATTCGCTGCGCGGCACGGTATTTGCGCGCATGGGCAACAACATGATCTCGCTGTTCATCGTGTTCGGCGTGCTGTACTGGGTGGGCATGGCGCGACTGGTGCGCGGACAAATTCTTTCCATTAAGACCAACGAGTACGTACTGGCGGCGCGCGCGCTGGGCGCCAAGCCGGGCAGAATTATCAAAAAGCACATTCTGCCCAACTGTATGTCCGTTATATTCATCTCCGTAGCGCTGCAAATCCCTTCCGCTATTTTCACCGAGAGCTTCCTTTCGTTCATCGGTCTGGGCGTTCAAGCGCCCATGCCGTCTCTGGGCTCTTTGGCAAATTCCGCGCGCGGCGGTATGCAAAGCTATCCGTACAAAATGGTATTCCCCGCCGTAATCATCTGCCTGATCGTGCTGAGCTTCAACCTGCTGGGCGACGGTCTGCGCGACGCGTTCGATCCCAAGCTGAGGAGGTAGCAGAGATATGAGTACACCGCTTTTGCAGGTGAAAAACCTGTCCACTTCCTTCAATGTGGATTCCGGCGAGGTTCGCGCCGTAAACGGCATCTCCTTCAATTTGGATAAGGGCAAGGTGCTGGGCATCGTGGGCGAATCCGGCAGCGGCAAGTCCGTTACCGCCTATTCCATTATGCGCATACTGGTGGAGCCGGGCAAAATTACCGGCGGACAAATCCTGTTCAACGGGCAGGATATCGTTCAGTTCTCCAAAAAGCAGATGCGCGAATTCCGCGGCAAGCGCATATCCATTATATTTCAGGATCCCATGACCAGCTTAAACCCGGTGTACACCATCGGCAACCAGCTGCGCGAATGCATACTGCTGCATACGGATCGAAACCGTGAGCAGGCGAACGCGCGCGCACTGGAAATGTTGCAGCTGGTCGGCGTAAACGAGCCTGAAAAGCGTCTAAAGCAGTACCCGCACGAGCTCTCCGGCGGTATGCGTCAGCGCGTCATGATCGCCATGGCGCTGGCGTGCGAGCCCGATATTTTGATTGCCGACGAGCCCACCACCGCGCTGGACGTAACCATACAGGCGCAAATTTTGGAGCTCATGCAGGAGCTGCAAAAGAAGCTGGGCATGGCGATTATCATGATCACGCACGATCTGGGCGTCATTGCCGATATGTGCGACGAGATCATCGTCATGTACGCGGGGCGCGTATGTGAACGCGGCACGGCGGACGAGATATTCTACAACCCGCGCCACGAATACACCAAGGGGTTGCTGCGCTCCATTCCTCGGCTCGATACCAATCACGCGCGGCTCATTCCCATCGCAGGTTCTCCCGTGGATTTAACCAATATGCCCAAAGGCTGCGCTTTCGCCTCGCGTTGCGATCAGTGCATGAAGATCTGTCTGGAATCGCTGCCGGAGGAGCTCCAGATCAACGACAGCCACATCGCCTCCTGCTGGATGAACGTAAAACAGGTCTACATGGAAGCTGAAAAGGAGGGCGCGGTATGAGCAGCGAGTACCTGCTTGAGGTAAAGGATTTAAAGCAGCACTTCCCCATTCGCAGCGGCTGGTTCTCCACCACGCCGCTCAAGGCGGTAGACGGCGTATCGTTCGCCATAAAGCCGGGCGAAACGCTGGGGCTGGTGGGCGAATCCGGCTGCGGCAAGACCACCGTCGGGCGCACCATACTGCACCTGTATAAGCCCACCTCGGGCGAAATCATCTACAACGGCACGCAAATTACGCCGCAAAACATTAAAAACTACCGTCAGGAAATGCAGATTGTGTTTCAGGATCCCTATTCCTCGCTCAATCCGCGCATGACGGTGGCGGACATCGTAGGCGAACCGCTGGATATTCATCACCTGTATTCCAGCAAGAAGGAGCGCGCCGACCGCATTACGGAGCTGCTCAATCTGGTAGGGCTGAATTCCGATCACGCCCGCCGCTACGCGCACGAGTTCTCCGGCGGACAGCGCCAGCGCATCGGCATCGCCCGCGCGCTCGCGGTGCAGCCGAAATTCATCGTATGCGACGAACCGGTCTCCGCGCTGGATGTATCCATACAGGCGCAGGTCATCAATACCTTTGAAGATCTGCAAAAGAAGCTGGGCATCGCTTACCTGTTTATCGCGCACGATCTGCTGGTCGTACAGCACATTTCCCAGCGCATCGCGGTCATGTATCTGGGGCGCATTGTGGAAATCGCGGATGCGGACGAAATCATCGCCCATCCCATGCACCCTTACACCCAGTCGCTCATTTCGGCAATTCCCATTCCCGACCCCGAGACGGCGCGCCGCAAAAAGCGCATTCCCCTCGAAGGCGACGTGCCCAGTCCGCTTCGTATGCCCTCCGGCTGCGCGTTCCGCACCCGCTGCCGCTTCGCAACGGAGAAATGCGCGCAGGAGTGCCCCAGCCTGAACGCGGTAGACGGCAACCACGCCATCGCCTGCTGGAACCCGCACTATTGAGCGGCGGAATTTTCACCGATCTAAAGCGGTATTCACTGCTTTAAGATAAAACTATTTTAGGAGGAAAACCCCATGAAAAAGCTGCTTGCAGCCCTGCTGGCCATGATGATGATTCTGGCTTGCGCGTTCTCCGCGATGGCGGACGAAGGCTCCGAGCCCGATTGGACCGAGTACGACGCCCTGATCGCCGAGATCAAGAGCTCTACCGATTTCGAAGCGCGCGAAGCCCTGATGCATGAGGCGGAAGATATCCTGATGGATACCGGCGCGATCGTTCCGATCTATTATTACAACGATCTGTATATGCAGAAGCCCGAGGTGGAAGGCATCTATTCCAACCTCTACGCCACCAAGTTCTTCATGTACGCCACCAATGGCGATTCCGACACCCTGCGCCTGCAGATCTCCTCTGAGCCCGATAAGCTGGATCCCGCTCTGAACAGCAGCGTGGACGGCGCGTGCTTGGCGGTTACCGCGTTCGGCGGTCTGTACACCTACGATGAGAACGGTGCGCTGGCGCCCAACTACGCCACCGATTACACCGTTTCCGAAGATGGTCTGACCTACGTATTCACCATGCGCGAAGGTCTGAAGTGGTCCGACGGTTCCGATCTGACCGCGAAGGATTTCGAATACAGCTGGAAGCGCGCCGCCGGTTCCGAGACCGCCGCGGACTACAGCTATATGTTCAACGGCATCAAGGGCTATCCGGACGATCTGGCCGTGACCGCCTCTGAGGACGGCTCCACCCTGACCGTAGAACTGACCGCGCCCTGCGCCTATATGCTGGACCTTGCTGCGTTCCCCACCTTCTTCGCCGTGAAGCAGGATGCTGTCGAAGGCGCTGAGGGCTATACCGATGCCGACGGCAACGTCGTCAATCCCGGCGCGTGGGCTCTGGAAGCGGGCTTCGTGTCCTCCGGCGCGTACACTCTGACCGAGTGGAAGCACAACGAGAGCATGACCTACACCAAGAACCCCAACTACTGGAACGCTGAAAACGTGAAGCTCGAAAAGCTCGAGTTCATGCTCTCTGCGGACGATACCGCCGTTTACGCCGCGTATCAGGCCGGCGATCTGGACTTCATCGACGGCGTACCCACCGATGAGATTCAGAACCTCAAGGATTCCGACGAGTTCTACGTAGTCGACGAGCTGGGCACCTACTACGTGGCGTTCAACATCAAGTCCGACTTGTTCGCCGGCAAGACCGTGGAGCAGGCTGCCGCGATGCGCAAGGCCTTCTCCAAGCTGATCGACCGCGAATACATCATCGAAACCGTTGGCCAGACCGAGCAGAAGCCCGCGAACGCCTTCCTGCCCGAGGGCATGGCGGACGGCAACGGCGGCGTGTTCAAGGCGAACGACGACGCGTACACCTATCCCGATGAGGAAAATGTGGGCTACTACGACTATGAAGTAGACGTAGATGGCGCCATCGAGCTGCTTGAGGAAGCGGGCTTTGAAGCGAACGGCTGGTCGATGATCGACGACGAGACCGAGGTCTACTATACAAACG
>JAFUAR010000368.1 GCA_017460585.1 Clostridia bacterium | reverse complement strand
GCTCACGAGTATCCCAATCGGCGCAGGGTAAAATGGCTCATCCATGAGCCGAGAATGTCATTTTCACAAGGCGCATTGTATGAAGTCGGTTCTGCCATGTCTTTCTTCATGGTGAAGAACTATGCCGATGAATTCTTATCTGCGCTAAAAAAGGGTTTCAAGAAGATGGCAATTAGCGATCAGGACGATGACGAGACCGTTGCGGCAACTGCCGACGATATTATTGAAAACACGAAAGACTTTGTTTTGAAGGAATTGAGCCGTCAGTTGAAGGGCTACGATTTAGAAGAGTTCATAGCGGATTTGCTGAATGCGATGGGATACCGTACAATCGTCTCGCCAAAGGGCGGAGATAGTGGAATCGATATTATTGCGTATAAGGATGAGCTGCCGCCTAGAATTGCAGTACAGGTAAAAAGTCAGGACGGCGATATTAAGGAGACCACGATCCAGTCGCTGAAAGGGGCTATGATGCCGGGCGATTATGGTCTATTCATTACGCTGTCCAACTACACCAAGAACGCACGGAAGTTCCTCGATGCGAATCCGATCATCAAAGGCATTGACGGAAGGGAGCTAGTGGATCTCATCCTAAAATATTATGAGCAGCTTAGCGACAAGTATCATAAAGTAGTTCCACTGAAGAAGGTCTACATTCCGGTGGCTAAGGACGCTGTAAAATAAAGCGCTTTATGCTTTCCTCATTTTCTCATGCAGCCATGCTCATGGGTATATATCGGGAAATGATCGATACAACATTTATACTAAGGAGGAATATCTATGGTGGAATATCGCAAAGCGCGCCCTGAGGAATTTGACGCACTCTATACCTTTGCCAATATGGTTTTCAACCACAAGAACGACCCCATTTGTTTTCAGAGGGATCTGACAAAGGTATATGGTCCCAATGCCGACAAAGCGTTTGTCGCAAATATGCACCATATCGCCGTAGATCCAGAGCAAGGCATTCGCGCGTTAATTGCCGCTTTGCCGGGTGTGCTCCACTTGGGCAATGAAACGCTGAAAACGGCGTTCATTGGCAGCGTGAGCGTTCATATGGATGCGCGCGGCGAAGGGCATATGAAAAAACTCATGCAGATGGTGATGGATGATGCGGCGGCAAACGGCGCGGATTTGCTCCTGCTGAGCGGACAACGCCAGCGTTACGGCTATTTTGGCTTCGAAGTCGCCGGCCATCAATGGACGTTTGAAATCAATCGCGCCAATGCGCGCCACGCCCTGCGCGAAATTGATGCCTCCGATTTCCGCTTTGAGAGAATCGAGCATTCGTCCGATTCACGGCTCGAGGGCATTTACGCCGCTATGAGCGCTCAGCCCATTCGCTTCGAACGAGATCGCGCTCATTTGCTTGAAATATGCGAGTCGTACGCGCGCATTCTATGGGCGGTCATGCGTAGGGAGAACTGCGTGGGATATGTGATTTCCAATGCAGACCACAGCGAGTGGGCGGAGGTGGGTTTGTCCACTGGCGAATTGCTCGATGCGGCTGCAAAGGCGTGGTTGGCGCAGTTTGACTTACACATTCTCAAGCTCTCGCTGCCCGATTGGGAGGTCGGTTTGCGCGCGCATCTTGGCGCATACTCCGAGGATACGTGGCTTACCAAGTGTACGATGGCGCGCATATTGAATCCGCGCAGAGTGCTGCCCGCTATGCTCTCCGCCAAAGCCGGATATGCGAACCTGCCTGATGGCGAGCTTTCTTTGAATGTGGATGGCGATTGCTTCGATCTGCGTTTGTGCAATGGCGTCGCGACAGTCGAATCAGGCAATCGCGGCGCAGCGCTTGAACTGTCTGCGCAGCAGCTTTCCCGCGCGGCGTTCGCTCCGTTTTCATACGAAGATCAGCCCGCAACCCCGCAAGGCTGGTTCCCTCTGCCCATTTACGCCTCTGTACCGGATACCTTCTAATTGCTCCAGCTCCGGACAATCCATCGTCCGGAGCTGTTTTTTAGGCAAAGCGGTCGCTTTGTCGGTTGAGTACGGCGGCAATTCATAGTATGCTATGGTTGCTTTCCAAAGGGAATTGTATTCCAATACGGGTTACTGTTCCGCCTACGGCTTCACAGTATGTGGACGGGGGATTCCATCCCCCGCCACTGCCACCCCCTCAGGTTTTGCTGAAACCGCTATGCGGTTTCCGGGCGCAAAACCTGCAAGGAAGCGGACACTTGGTCCGCGTCCTCGCGGCGTACACGCCGCCGCTGC
>JAFUAR010000367.1 GCA_017460585.1 Clostridia bacterium | reverse complement strand
TATCCGCTGTGAGTGAAAAACCGTTCACCGATATTTCTACGACGTATTCCATGGCTTCCCCGTTTCCTCCTTCCGCGACTGTATGCGTTTGAAATTCGCCAGCTTCGGCGCAGCATACCGCAGCGATGCAATAAAACGCAGCGAGCAGCGCTGCGAACGCCTTGCGCATATTCTACCTCCCAATGAATTTGAGCGAGGATGAAAACTTTTGCAGATTACACACGTAGACCTGCCGAACGAAAGTTCTTCAGGTCGTTATGGTTATGCAGGAATCCTATTTCATTATTTCTAGCTTAATGGCAGTGTAGCACAGGTCAATAGATATGTAAAATACTTATCATGCATGATTTACCATAATTGACATGCATGATAATGGCGAGTATAATGTGCGCAAACCCTAGGGAGGCGATTGCAGTGGAAATACGTGAGCTTCAATATTTTTTGGCGGTTGTAGAGCATGAAAATATATCCAAAGCGGCGGAGGAGCTGTTTATCACGCAGCCCAATCTTTCGCGGCAGATGCAGAATTTGGAGGCGGAGCTTGGAAAGAAGCTGTTTGTTCGAGGCAAGAGAAAGATTGTATTGACCGAAGCGGGCATACAGCTGCGCAAACGCGCGGAGGAAATTGTCAGTCTGGTGGGAAAAGCCAAGGAGGAATTGTCCGCAACCGCGGAGCATATTGTGGGTACTGTGGAAATTGGCGGAGGCGAATCCTGCGCGGTGAAGCTGATTGCGCGAGCGGCAAAAGCGGTGCAGGATCAGCATCCGCAAATCCAGTTTCGTTTTTTCAGCGGAGATACGGCAGATGTGGTGGAGCGCCTCGATCAGGGTCTTTTGGATTTCGGCATATTGATCGAACCCGCCGATTTGACGCGATATGAATGCATTCGCCTGCCGATTGCGGATACATGGGGCATATTGGTGCGCAAGGATAGTGCTTTGGCGGAGAAGGCATACGTAACGCCAATGGATTTGCGGTCTTCGCGGCTTATATTTTCCAAGCACGCGCTTGGCAGGAACGCCATTACAGAGTGGTTCCAAATCGGCGTAAAGGCATTGAATATTGTCGCCACATACAACTTAATTTATAACGCTTCTTTGATGGTAGAGGAGGGAATGGGATACGCCGTAGGGCTGGATCGGTTGATCAATACATCGGGCGACAGCAACCTGCGTTTTATTCCCTTTGCGCCAAAGCTGACCTCCAATTTATACGTCGCATGGAAGAAGCAATTCGTGCTTTCCAGAGCCGATGAGGTATTCTTGAATGAACTGCGCCAAACGCTCGCCCAATTCAAAGGCTGACGAGAGGATTCAAGCATAGCAACGTTCACAGTTCGTCTATATTTCATTCATGCTTTGTATGCATTAAAATGCTAAACTGCTTTCAGGTTTTTTCAAGGAAAAGGGTCTATAATACTTGCAACGGTACAAGGAAAGGGGGAATGGCGTATGGTATACAGAAACGAAATAAAGCACATGATCGACTACGCGGATCGAACGGCGATTATTGCAAATTTGCGCAGAGTCGCAAGGCTTGATCCACACGTAGGACCGGAAGGGAATTATTTCATTCGTAGCCTGTACTTTGACAATATTGCGGATCGAGCGCTGCGCGAGAAAAATGACGGCGTGAATGAGCGCGAAAAGTTCCGTATTCGGTATTACAATGGCAATACGGACTTCATCCACTTGGAGAAACAGGTCAAGCGAAACGGATTGGGTTACAAGGTATCCGCGCCGCTGACCGCGCGGGAGGCGCAGCGCATTGTGGATGGCGATACCGCTTGGATGGCGACCAGCGGGCGCGGGCTCGTGATTGAGCTATACAGCAAGATGAAGGGGCAGGGACTTCGCCCTAAGACGATTGTGGATTACACGAGGGTTCCGTTCATCTATCCCGCTGGCAATGTGCGCGTGACCATTGATGAAAACATACGAACGGGACTGGGGTGCGTGGATTTTCTCAACCCGAACTGCGTGACCATTCCGGCGGGTGAGCCGGTTATACTGCTCGAGGTGAAGTGGGACGAATATCTGCCTACCATCATTCGCCACGCGGTACACGTGCGCAACCGCAGGGAAACCGCTTTTTCCAAGTACGAAATTTGCCGAATTTACGATTGATTTGAGAGGAGCGTAAAGCAATGACAACCTTCAACGATATTTTCAAATCCAGCTTTCTGGCGAATATTACCAGCGTATCCATTACCGATATGGTCATCACGCTTCTGTTGGCGTTTGGACTGGGCGTGTTCATATTCTTTGTATACAAGAAGACCTATTCGGGCGTAATGTATTCCTCCAGCTTTGGCGGAACGCTGGTGGCGCTGACGATGATTACCTCTATGACCATTCTTGCGGTCACATCCAATGTAGTGCTCTCGCTGGGCATGGTTGGCGCGCTATCCATCGTTCGCTTCCGCACCGCGATTAAGGAGCCTATGGAAATCGCGTTTCTGTTCTGGTCCATCGCGGGCGGCATTGTTTTAGCAGCGGGTATGATTCCTCTGGCGATATTCGGAAGCGTGGTGATTGGCGTGGTGATGATACTGTTCATGAACCGCAAGGCTTCGCACAATCCGTATATCGCGGTCATTAGCTGCCGCGATCACGCCGCAGAGCTCAAGGCGACGGAATACTTGAAGAGTCAGGTGGAGACCGCCGTAATCAAGAGCAAGACCGCGCAGAGCGGTTCGATTGAGCTGAACTATGAAATACGACTCAAGGGCGACGATACCGATTTTGTGACCACGTTGGCGGAGATGGACGGCGTGCACAGCGCGGTTCTGGTGAGCTACAACGGCGACTATCTGGGATGAGGTGATGGGAATGCTGCGGCACAAGAACATAGATAAAATCTGCTCCGTGATATTGGCGATTACGCTGGTGCTGACCTGCGTCTATACGGCGATGGCTGCGGGCGGGCTGTTCGAGAGCCGAAGCACCGTAGGATATGCGCAGCGGCTATTCGACCAGTCTAGCGTGCACACCATCGATATTGTCATTGACGACTGGGATGCGTTTTTGGAAAACTGCACCAGCGAGGAATATTCGCTCTGTTCGGTGGTGATCGATGGAGAGAAATACGCCAGTGTGGCAATTCGGGGCAAGGGCAATACTTCGCTGAGTCAGGTGAAGCAATATGGCAACAATCGCTACAGCTTCAAGATTGAGTTCGACCACTACCAAAAGGGCAAGAGTTACTATGGGTTGGATAAGCTTTGTCTCAACAATATTATTCAGGATAAGACCTACATGAAGGATTATCTCGCCTATACGCTGATGAATCGTATGGGCGTGCCCGCACCGCTGTGCAGCTTTGTGCAGGTGAATGTAAACGGGGAATATTGGGGGCTTTACTTGGCAGTCGAAGCGGTTGAGGACGGATTTTTGACGCGAACCTTCAACAGTGAAACGGGCGATTTGTATAAGCCTGACAGCACCAGTATGGGCGGCGGAAGAGGCAACGGACGCGAATTCGATATGGACGCTTTCCGTGAGCGGTTTCAGCAGCTCATGACCGAGGAGTCCGAAGGCGAGGGTGAAAACAGCGCGGATGCAGCGCAAGCTGAAACCCAATGGAATCGCATGGAACCGCCGGAGGACATGGAATCTCCAGATGGATTTGATGCGCCGGAAGAATTTGAACCGCCCGAAATGGATGGCACAGAAATGCCCGAGGGCTTTGAGTCGCCGCAAGGTCTGGAGCTGCCGCAGACGGAAGAAACGGAAGGAGATTCTTCCGAAAGCAATACGAATGCGCGAGCTTCGTTTGGACGTGGAATGCGCATGATGGGCGGCGGAATGGGCGGCATGGGTTCCAGCGACGTCAAGCTGCAATATACGGACGATGAAGCGAGCAGTTACTCCAACATATTTGAAAACGCCAAGACGGACGTGAGCGAGAGCGATGAAGCCCGATTGATCGAAGCGTTGAAGGCGCTCAATCAAGGGGAAGACCCCAGTGCGGCGGTCAATGTGGACGAGGTGATTCGCTACTTCGTGGTGCACAGCTTCTTGGTGAACGGCGACAGCTACACCGGCAACATGATTCATAACTATTACCTCTACGAGGACGACGGTGTGCTTTCCATGATTCCATGGGATTATAACCTATGCTTTGGTACGTTTAGCATGGGCGGTTCTGCGGATACGGATAGCGCGACCGCGGCGGTCAATGATCCCGTCGATACCCCTGTATCCGGCGGAGATGTGACGGATCGCCCAATGCTGGCGTGGATATTTGCCGATGAAGCCTATACCGAACAGTACCACGAGGTCTATCGCGAATTCATGGAATCGGTATATGAAAGCGGATGGCTTGCCGAGGAGATTGAAAGGGTGGCGGATTTGATCGCTCCATTTGTCGAAACGGATCCGACCGCGTTCTTTACCTATGAGGAATTCCAGACAGCTGTAGAGGCATTGAAAGCATTCTGTGAACTGCGCTGCGAGAGCGTAGAAGGACAGCTGGACGGAAGCATTCCCAGTACTTCGACCGCGCAATCGGAAAACAGAGAGGCGTTGATTGACGCGTCCTCCATATCGCTCAGCGATATGGGGAACTTTCAGAATGGCGGCAACGGCGGAGAACGGGGACAGATGGGCGGATTCCATGGCGGATTCGGAGGCTTCGGTGGCAACTGGCAGCGCGGAATGGGCGGCGCCAACCGAAGTGCGGAAGCGAATGAGTCTATGAATGGGTCTGAAACGACCGAAGAAGGCGCTGGCTTTACGCCGCAGCAGGAGGGCAATGCTCCGCCGAGCGACGATGGAATTGCACCTACTGAGCGCGGAGGAGACATGAGCGAGCAGCCAAGCGATATGAGCGAAATGGTGCAAAACGAGGGAAACGAAGGCTCCGCAGAACTGGCTCCATTGCAGACCGCGAGCAGCGATAGCGCTATGCAAGGCAGTGCCATGACGCCTCCGGACGGCGATTCGCAGCCGCCTGCCGGCAACGGCGGCGCAATGCCCGATCTGCCAAATGGCATCGGCGGCGAAGACGGGAACGCAGTAGCACAACAGACCGTTCAAAATGGAAAGAACGCGTGGATTTGGCTTGGCGCAAGCGCGCTGCTGTTGGTGTGCGGTCTGGTGTTTGCCGGCAAGGCAAAGCGCTACAACTAAGGATTTGTAGATGGATTTGGAGGCATGATCGGCGAGTGAATGCTGCCTGTTTGAGACGGGTTTAAAAAACATTATCATAGACAAACCGCGCGAAGGAACCATTTCCTCCGCGCGGTCTTTCGTATGCTTTCAAGTGAATTCGATCAGGTGGATTTCAGGGCGAACGCCGATGCGCAGTGGAATTCTACTCATACCAATGCCTTTGGATACCAGAATGCGTGTGGAGCCTTCTGCCATCCAACCGCTCACGTGGTGGTACGCCGTTTCCTTGCCTGACAAGAAGCGTTCAAAACCAATGGCATAGGGCGTGAGACCCAGCAGATTGAATTGACCGCCGTGCGTATGTCCGCACAGTACCAGCTGAGGCATGAGCGTATGCGGCAGCGCGGGCAGTATGGGAAAGTGGCTGAGCAGTATGCGATAGCCGTCGCCGGGATGAAACAATCCGCCCGCATCCGGTATACCGTGCTTGTACTCGTCTACGCCCGCAATGGTGAAATTGTTTACGCGTACCGATTCATTGACCAGCAGCCGTATATTCGCGCGTTCGCAGGCGGCGCGCAGGCTGCAGATTCCGCCAAAAGCCTCAAAATCGTTATTGCCGGGAACGGCATATGTACCGAGAGGAGGACGGATTTCGCCGAGGAGGGCGATCATTCGTTCCGCCCACGTTCTTTGGTCCGCCAAATCGCCGCCCAACAAGAGCATATCGGGGCTTTCGCTTGCGATTTGCTCCATCCAGCGTTCGGGTCGCATATGACCGCGCAGGTGAAAATCCGTGGCGAACGCCAGCTTGATTCCCCGCAAGGACTGCGGAGCATCGCTCAATGCGAAATGCCGCAGCGCCGGTTCCACATTTTGCGGAACGCATATGCAGGCATCCATGCGCGGAAAGAAGCGGCGCACGGTTTGCCGGTTATTCGGCATGGGTCTGTACGAATGCGCGATAGTACTTTAACTGATCGGGCAGGGTATCGTAGGGCTTGAGCTCGTAGGGGCAGCGCTTGGCGCACGCGCCGCAGTGGATGCATTGATCGATGCGCGCCATTTTTTCCTGCCATTCGGGCGTGACATAGTCCTTCCAAACGGCACGCCCCAGCAGCTGCTTCATGCGGTTGGCGTTGGGAATGGGAATATTCGCGGGGCAGGGCAGGCAGTAGCCGCAGCTGCGGCAAAACGCGCCGACCAGCTCGCTGCGGTCTTTTTGAATGAGCGCGCGGATTTCATCTGTGAGTTCTACGGTTTCCGCCGAGAAGCCCAGCACCTGCTCCAATTCCCACATATGCTGAAAGCCCCAAATGGGCAGCGCGTTTTCAAACTGAGAAAGGTAGGCGTAGGGGATGCGCGCATCGGTAACGAGCCCGCCGGAGAGGGCTTTCATGCATATAAACCCCACGTTGCGCTGTGCGCATTCGCGCACGAGGGCAACCTCGCGTTCCGTTGCCAGATGATTGAAGGGATATTGCAGCGTGTCGTATAGTCCGGAACGCACCGCCTGTTCCGCACGTTCTATGGAATGCTGCGTAATACCGATGAAGCGGATTTTGCCCTGCTCGCGCGCCTTGAGTATCGCGTTGTAGAGACCGTCCTCGCCGTCCGGCAGGGGTACGAAGGGAGGGTTGTGGAATTGATATACATCAATGGTGTCCGTGTTGAGGTTGCGCAGGCTGGTTTCCAAATCCTTCCAGAAGCCTTCCGCGGTATGGGAATGGGTCTTTGTGGCGATGAAGAATTCACTGCGGCGGTGCGATATTCCTTTGCCGATCTTTGCCTCGCTGTCGGTGTAGACTCGGGCGGTATCGATATACTGTATGCCTCCATCCAGCGCGCGGTTGAGCAGGACGGAAGCCTCGTCAAAGGTCACGCGCTGTATGGGCAGCGCGCCAAAACCGGTATGGGCAACCTGCAAACCGGTTCGTCCCAGAGTAGTGGTTTTCATGGGTGAAACCTCCTGACCGTGTTTGTGCGTATATTAACGCGCCGCGTATTGAATGACGCGTATGGAAACGGGGGCAAGTTCGCATTCGCTGTCCACAATATCTTGGTTGGCGAGCAAATCCCGTCCGGCGGGAAGCGTGACTACAGCGGGCGCGTTGCCAAAATTCATGACAAACAGTGTAGTGGTATCGCCCTTGGCGCGGGAAGCGACCTGCACGCCCTCGGGCAGGGTGTGGATTAGCCGCGGGACGCCCGCTTCATCCGTGAGGCGGGCATAGAACGCGTTCAGGAAGCGCTGTTCAGGTCGCGAGGCGATGTAGTACGCGCTGCCTGCCCCAAGGCGATTTCGCGTGAGCGCGGGAGTGCCGGCGTAAAAATCCTCGGCGTAGGTACCGAGCACCTCGGCACTCTCCGCGTGGATCAGGTCGCACATGGTATCGCAGGTATAGGAATTGCCATTGGTCAAAATGGCGTTTGTCTCGCCGTCGTACAATGCGTCGGTCTCTTCAATCCACAGCCCCAGCGCTTCGCGCAAAGGTCCCGGGAACCCGCCCAGAAAGCAGAGATCGTCTTCATCTACCCGACCGGTGAACTGGCTGCAAACCAACGTGCCGCCGCGCTTCACAAATTGAGTCAGCCGCTCGGCAACGCCCGGGCGCAGCATATACAGCATGGGGGCGCAGATGAGCGAGTAGGCGGAAAAATCGCAGGTTTCGTCAATGACGTCCACGTCGATGCCCTGCCGTTTCAGGGCTTCATAGTGCATGAGCGCTGTTTCCAGCAGGCGCTTTTCCCGTCTGGGTCCCTGACAATCGTCGAGCGCCCAGCGGTTTTCAGTATCGAATATCAGCGCTGCTTTGGCGTTTGGCATGGCGCCAAGCACGGAGGGGAGCTTTTGCAGAGCGTCGCCTACGGCGGAGACATCGCGGAAGGTGCGGGTATGCTCGTGTCCGGCGTGGCTCACCACCGCGCCATGGAACTTCTCCGAGCCGCCGCGGCTCATGCGCCATTGGAAGTACATGACCGTATCCGCGCCATGCGCTACCGCTTGCAGACTGGAGAGCAGGTGCATTCCCGGCTTTTTGAGCTTGCATACGGGCTGCCAGTTTACCTGAGAGGGCACGGATTCCATGAGCGCGAAGGGCTTTTGCTTGAGCGCGCGCATGATATCGAAATTGAAAGATACTTTGAGGGCGGTACGAGCGTAATCGCCCTCGCCCCAGCGCGGATAGCTATCATAACTGGCAAAATCGATGGGCTTTGCCAATTCAAAATAGTTGAGCTGACCGTAGAATTCCATCAGGTTGGTGGTGACGGGAAGCTCGGGGCAATATTCGCGAATGGGCACGATTTCCGCGCTGAGAAAATTCTTGGTTTGCTCGGTAACGAACCGCTGCCATGCCAAATTGAGACCGTGCAGCGCCGATTCGCCGATGGGGGAGGGACTGTGCAGTTCCGCCCAGTCGGTATAGGTCTTGCTCCAAAAGCCCGTCCACCATGCATGGTTGAGCGCGTCCAGCGTGCCGTAGCGCGCCTTCAGGAAATCGCGAAACGCTTCCTGACACAGCTCGCAGTGGCATTCGCCGCCGTATTCATTGGAAATGTGCCAGCCCACTACGGCGGGGTGACTGCCGAAGCGCTTCGCCAGCGCGGAATTCATATTGCGCACGAAATTTCTGTATACGGGCGAGGTAAAGCAATGGTTGTGCCGACCTCCGTGGAGAGCGCGCTTTCCATCCGGCTGAACGCGCAGCACCTGAGGATACTTGCGGCTCATCCACGCGGGACGGGCGCCGGAGGGCGTTGCCAAAAAGGCGGATATACCGTTTTGATGCAGCCTGTCCAGTACCTGCTCCAGCCAGTCCATGTCGTATTCGCCTTCGCGCGGCTCGAGCGCCGTCCAAGCGAAAATGCCAACGCTCATAAGATTGCAGCCGGAAAGCTTCATCAGGCGAATATCTTCTTCCAATATATCGGGGCGGTCGCGCCACTGATCGGGATTATAATCGCCGCCGTGACCGATAAAGGGCAATGCAAACTGTGCCATGGTGGTCTCCTCCCTATTGAAACGAAGGTCAATCCTTCGGAACGAGCAGCGCGGCGCCGATCATGCCGGCCGCCCCGCCCAGCTCCGCCTGTAGGAACTGCGCGGGATACTTTTGATCCATGAGCGAATAGTGCCGGTACGCCGCGACAATACGGTCCAGAAACCGCTTGCCCAGCTTGGTTACGCCGCCGCCCAGCACGAATACGTTGATATCAAATATCATATTCAGCGAGTGGAACATACGTCCCAAATACTCCGCGCCGCGCGTGACCACCTCGAGCGCCAGCGAATCGCCGCCCGCCAGCGCGCGCCCAACCGCGACCATATCTACATTGGAAAGCGTGCCCGCGTGGTCCAATATGCGGCTGTCCAGCCCCTCCTTGATGCGATCGGTGGCGTAGCGCGCCATATGCATACCGGAGGAGATGGATTGCACGCATCCGGTTACGCCGCAGGAGCAGGGGTAGCCGGTGGAGTCGGAAATGAACATATGCCCGATCTCGCCCGCCATGCCGTGAATGCCGCGGTAGAGTTTGCCGTTGAGTATCAACGCGCCGCCGATGCCGGTGGAGAGCGTGGCGTAGATCATATCGTCGTGTCCGCGCCCCGCGCCAAGTTCATGCTCGGCGAGCGCGGCGGTGTTGGCGTCGTTATCCAAATACACGGGCAATTCGAGACGGTCGCGCAGCATATCGCGTACGGGCAGGTCGTTCAGGGAGATAATGTTGCTGG
>JAFUAR010000366.1 GCA_017460585.1 Clostridia bacterium | reverse complement strand
TATGGATGGAACGTCGAAAAGTGCGCTCACTCGACACCCATCTTGGGCAAATGGTCGCCCATGAGGACGCTTCCGGAGGAAATCGGGTATGTACAAAAACCCAATTTCCATGTACAATATTGCTATCACTCTACGCGGAACGGAGGAATACAGCATGGCGCATACTTTTCAGCGAGACAAATCCACGGCGCTCGTATCCACTGCGAGCGGTCAGATTCGCGGTTACAGACACGATGGACTGACGATCTTTAAGGGCATTCCCTATGCATCTGCAAAGCGATTTCACGCGCCGGAAGCGGTAGAGCCATGGAAGGACGTGCTAGACTGCGCGAGCTATGGCTTTGTGGCGCCGCTATTGAACAATGAACGACCCAACGGAGAACTTTACGTGCCCCATCGCTACTGGCCGATGGACGAGCGCTGCCAAAATCTGAACGTGTGGACGCCGGGATTGGATGACGCGGCGCGTCCCGTGCTGGTATGGCTGCACG
The DNA here is from genome assembly GCA_017460585.1 of Clostridia bacterium. Lineage (GTDB taxonomy): Bacteria > Bacillota > Clostridia > Christensenellales > Aristaeellaceae > Faecivicinus. The sequence goes on along the minus strand of JAFUAR010000366.1, from coordinate 18,976 downwards.
GCGGCGGTTATTCGGCGGGATCGGCCATAGAGCATATTGCCTACGACGGTGCAAACATGAGCCGTTTAGGCGATGTGGTTGTGGTTTCCATCAATCACAGATTGAACATATTGGGATATTTCGACCTTTCGGATTTCGGCGAGGAATACGCCAATTCCGGCAACGCCGGCGGGGACGATATTATCGCCGCGCTCCGCTGGGTGCGCGACAATATTGCCGCGTTTGGCGGCGATCCGAACAATGTGACTGTATTCGGTCAATCGGGCGGCGGCGCGAAGGTGACTACACTTCTGCAATCCCCCGCTGCGGATGGTCTCTACGCCAAGGGCGTCATCATGAGCGGAGTGATCGGACCGGTACTGAGCGACGCGCGCGGCAGCGGAAAAGCGATGGTCGAAGCCGTAATGAAGGAGCTCGATCTTTCAAATGCACAAGCGCTGGAAACGGTGGATTACGCGTCGTTTGCCCGCGCCTATCGAAAGGTTCGACCCGCGCTTCAGGCGGCAGGAGAAAATATCGGCTGTTGTCCGCACCCCAACGCGTTCTACAAGGGCGAGCCCGTGACCAACGGCTTCCGCGTGGAAACCAGTCGCGTACCGCTCATGATCGGCAGCGTATTTGGCGAGTTCAGTTCCTTCTCCCCCGCCCCGTACGATCGCGACGCCATGAGCGAAGCGGAACAGCTCGATTACTTGCGCAACGCCTTCGGCGCGCAGACCGCGGAACAGCTCCTTCCCATATTCCGCAAGGCATATCCGGAACGTCATCCCATCGATCTCGTTCGACTTGACTCCATATTCCGCGCGCCCGAAATTCGCTATATTGCCGAACGCAGCCGCTTAAACGAATGCACATGGTCATATTTATTCAATATGGATCAGCCCATTGACGGCGGCAATACGCCGTGGCACTGCAGCGATATTCCGTATTGGTTCCACAATATCGATCTGGTGGAATACCCGCACGGCGATAGCGGTGAAGCCAGCGTTTCTACTCGAATTCAGGAAGCGCTCTTCCAGAGCATCATCGCCTTCGCGCGCCATGGAGATCCGAATAACGGAATGATTCCCGAATGGCGCGCCTGCGCGCCGGACCACGAGCGCACGCTGGTGGCAGGTACGACCATTGAAGTCAAAGAAAACTTTGACCACTCGCTGATCGCCTCGCTTGCGGCACGGGAAGGGTCAATTTCCATCGGGCAAAACGTACAACACTGACGGAGGCTTTTCATGGAACTTTGGGATGCATACGACGCGCGACTTCGCAAAATCGAGGGAAAAACGCTGGTTCGCGGCGAGCCTGTGCCCGAGGGCGTTTATCATTTGGTGTGCGATATCATCGTGCGACACGCGGATGGCAGTTACTTACTGATGAAGCGCGACCCAAATAAGCATTGGGGCGGTATGTGGGAGGCAACGGCGGGAGGCTCCGCCCTGCAGGGCGAAACCCCTTTCGACTGCGCCGTTCGTGAGCTGCGCGAGGAGACGGGCATTATTACCGAATCGCTGCGCGAGGTCGGCAGGGTGGTTTCTGCGCGCAACCGTGCCATATTCGTAGAATTTCTTTGCCAAACCCATTGGGATAAAGCAAATATTACGCTTCAAAAGGGCGAAACCTGCGATTTTCGCTGGGTAAGCCGCGAAACGCTGCTCGCCATGAAGCGCGAAGAATTAGTTACGGAGCGAATGCAAACGTATATTGGCGAATTGCAAGCCCCCGACCTCACGCTTCCCTGTGGCGATGGAATGGTCAATATTCGCGTGGGCGCGATTATTCAAAAGGGCGACCGCTTTCTGATGGTGCAAAATGAACGCGCGGAATACCTGTATTCCGTAGGCGGGCGAGTGCGCTTTGGCGAGAGCATGGAGCAAGCGGTGGTTCGTGAAGTGCGCGAAGAAACCGGAGTGGAAATGACCGTAGATCACTTGGGGTTCGTGCACGAAAACTTTTTCATCGGCGACGCTCCGCCCCACCTTGGCAGCCAGTTTTACGAGATATCCTTCTATTTCTATATGAATGTGCCGAAGGACTTCGCGCCAATATCCGGAAGCTTGACCAGCGATGGCTGCAATGAACGCCTTGTATGGGCAACTCGTAACGACCCGCGCACCATCTTCCCTGAATTCTTCCGCAACGCGCTTTCGCGCGAGGATACAGGCGTGCGCCACATTGTTACGCGGGAATGGGAATAAACAATGAATCCGATTATAGATATATCCGGCGTTACGCTGGTTACATCCCGACTCACCCTGCGCGCATGGCGAGAAACGGATCTGGAAGACTTTTATGAATACGCCAGCGTAGAGGGTGTAGGCGCTATGGCGGGCTGGGCGGCGCATACTTGTTTAGAAGACACAAAAAGGGTGCTGGATCAATTCATCGCGCAGCGCAAGGTATTCGCGCTGGAAAAAAATGACAAGGTCATTGGTTCTCTCGGCATTGAAACCTACGATGAATTGCAATTTCCGGAGCTTGCCGAACTGCGCTGCCGCGAGCTGGGCTTTGTGCTCTCCAAGGACTACTGGGGACAGGGGCTAATGCCTGAGGCGGTTTGCGCCGTGGTGGAGTATCTGTTTTCTAAGATTCATTTGGATGCCATTCTATGCGGACACTTCCTTTGGAACCGGCAGTCTGCGCGCGTGCAGGAAAAGTGCGGCTTTCATCACTATGCCTATAACCGCTACAAGACGATCATGGGCACCGTGGAAGACAACGAGGATTGCATTCTCCTTCGGGAAGAATGGGAAAACGCTCGCAGGCATCAAAGCTGAAACCGTTCGCATTTCCCTGCTCCCACGTCTCTTCCCGACTGCCACGGTTTATGCCGCAATCGCGGCAATTTTAATTGAATATGGGTTAGTAGAATCTAATTATAGAGGGAGGTATAACCATGAGCATATCCGGCAATATCGCCATGAGCGTGCTGCGCGCAGTGCATCCTGGAAAAGGGTCGTTTTCAAATTACGAAAAAAGCCTGAAAAAGGCAAAGCGGGAAAACGAGCGGTTTTCATTCCATATGCCCAAAAGCAGGCGCGCGGAGCTTCGCCTCGTGGAAAACACACTGAAACCCTGCCTCGTCATTCGCCCTCACAATTTAAAATATGAAAACAAGGTACTTCTCTACCTGTATGGCGGCGTGACGAACCAGTGGAACACCCAGCGGCGCATGGCGATTCAATTCGCGCTGGACGCGGGTGTGGAAACATGGTATCCCGTGTATCCGGCAATCACCGAGGTTAGCGTTGCGGAAAGCGTCGCCTACATTACGGATATCTATCGCCGTATGCGGGAACGATTTTCAAACGGCAAAATCGCCGTAAACGGCGTATCGATGGGCGGTTATTTCGCGCTGCAAATCGTCAATACCATCAACCGCGAGGGGATGGATATACCCATGCCCGACCTGCTCTTAGCGCATTCCGCCGGAGGAATACCCCAAAGCGACGAGGATTGGAACGAACTGCGCCGTTTTGAAGCAAGGGATCCCATGTTTTCGGAAAGCGACCTGCGCATGGTCGAACGACTGATTCCGCATGACACGCCCATTTCCAAAGAATTGCTCGCTCCTGCGCTCGGACGGTTCACCGGCGCGCCGGATACATACCTCTACTACGGAGAAGAGATGCTGGCAGGCAACGCCGCGGGGTATCGGCGCGCCTTTGCCGCCAGCGGCGTAAGCTCCCGTCTGCACGTCACAATTGTGCCCAACATGATGCACGGTTACTCGTGTTTGCCGATATTTCCCGAGAGCAAACAAAGCTATTACGAAGCGATCGATCGAATTCAGAAAATGTAGGAGGCAGTTGATAGGAAGCATACGCACGCCAAGTACTGGTGGTCTGGAATTGTAGCCTGCCGGCTCTTTATATTGCGATTGGCGGCTGGGGTGGGTTGATCCCGCACTAGTCAGCGCACAGCTTGCCGTAATCAAAGCCGGTCATGGGGTCGGTTATAATTGGACGAAGATAACCATTACGCTCCTGCTAGCGCCATCTGCACACCGTTCATGCTGGCGGGAGGTCGCCATAACGCAGCCCTATGTACGGATGAACGCAACAGCGTACAGTTCCGTCAAACCCTTGGCACACCGACACGCGCTCGTGCAATAGCAATCCGTCTTCATCACTCTTGCCTATATAATGTGTATCCACACTACATAGATACACATTGAATTTAGTCAATCCTTAGTGCGTGTCGTCGACTGCTCTTTGCTTGTTAATTTTATGTGCTTCTATAGGAATCGGGAATATATTTAACAAAATCGCAAGTTGACAAGAGCGCGATTTGGAGTATAATATATTTGTTCACTTGAGAACACGGTCCCTTAGCTCAGCTGGATAGAGCGTCTGGCTACGGACCAGAAGGTCAGGGGTTCGAATCCCTTAGGGTCCGCCAAAAATAGAACGGCAATTTCGATTGATTTGCCGTTCTTTTCTTTTTGCTCAAAAATCCCTTTTTTTCGGCGCTTCCAGCCATTGACTAATAGGAAAGCAGCCGTTGCGGAGTCATTTCCGCATTGGCGGTTTTTCTTTTTTTGGGAACCTTCCGATCCGGTTTGGGAATGGCTGCTTTAGGCACTTTACATCTCTATGCGTTAGAGAGAAAAACGTTTATTTCCAGTATATTTCTTGGGGACCAAATCGTTCGCTTTGCATCCCCCTAAACGATTTTTGATCAAAACGCTCTACCTTTTCTACCCAGCAACGCAGAGTTGAATTAGAAATCTGCATTGTTTTTTCCTATATATGCTGCGTTTGCAGGCTCATGTATTTGGCAATCATATATTTAGCGCTTGGGTTCAAAACCTTGCTGTTTTGAGTAAAAAAAGCATTTTATCGCGTAATGCAGAGCATTGCCTTCACTCAATTGACACTCTGCGAAAGAGCATGGTGACACGCCCGTGCTCCTTTTCTTTATTTCAATTCAAAACCTCGATGATCTACCAACTCTCAGCGCATTGCCTTGCTTGCCGGCGCCTACGACAGTGCCCATATATTGCGACAAGGCAGACGCGATCGTCATCGGCTTTGTCTGCAAATTGGAAAAGCAACTCCTCGCGCTGCGCCAAACGAGCCATTGGCCATTTGGCGATATCAATACTTCTTTGACGCGCCAGTTTGAAAAAGCGGATCACTGTTGGGGAACAAATGTACCTTTTTGAGTCGCTTTAGAAACCAATATAGAATGTCACCACCTTTATTGCGTTACAACAGAATTCAGCCGTTTGGAATTTGTACATTCCCCCTTTCGCGCTAAAAGAGGAATGAATGTGCGCATTATCTACGAAAATAATATAATTAACGAATATTTAACTTCATGACGAAGATGATTTTCCTTTGAAATACAACTGACGGAGCGCATTTTCGCTTAAAATTAGCTCTATTTCCCATGTTTTATACTGGATTTACTTTTGTTAAATTACTTTATTACTTTGATTTACGTACATTTCTTTCCCGAAACCGCAAATCATTGCGGATTTCATCGCTCCATCGCTCAGAAATATGCACAAATGTTTGTTAATCAAGATAACAAAACGTCAAAAAAAGGAATTTTTGAATTTGAGGAGAATAAGTACAGAAAAGCGGATTTTTCCGCTCCAGGAGGAGAGATATATGCGCGCCATTAACGCATCGATCATGCGGGCAATCAATCGCAGAATGATTCTCGATCAGATTCGCCTACGACCGATTTCACGCGCGGAGTTGTCTGAAATCACTCACCTGACCCGGGCATCCGTGACTCAGATTGTCGAAGAATTAATTAATGAAGGAATCGTGGTTGAGAGCAAGGTAGTTGGTCGAATGCGCCTTGGAAGGCGCAGCACACAGCTCGATATCCCACCCAATGCCGGCGTATTTTTCGGCGTGCATTTGTCTGGCGCGCGCATTAGCGTAGGCTGTGTCAATATGCGCGGCGAAGTGTTAAAGCACAATATGGTGGTGCCCGCGGCGCGCTCCTCCACGGAAACAATGGATGCCATCGCCGCCACCATCGACCAGCAGCGCAGGAGCATTTCCCTTCCTTTGGAAAAGCTTCAAGGAATCGGCGTGAGTATTATAGGCGGCGAAAGCTCCGCCGAAATGAAGCATGAGATACAGGAGGAGCTTGCTAAACGCTGCGGACTGCCGGTGGTTCTCGAATACGATGTCAACGCCCGCGCGTTGGATGAAAAGTACTTCGGCTGTGCCAAAGACAATTTTGCGCTGATTCATCTGGGCGAGAAAATCAGTGCGAGCGTAATTTCCAACGGCAGCCTGTATCGCGGCGCTGAGCAAGGCGAAGTGCAGATTGATCGCATGGCGACGGACGCGAATTTGGCGCAGGGAACGCTCAACGACTGGCTCGGCGAAGCGGCGCTGCTTCAGGGCACGGGCTGCCAGAGCTGGGAGGAGCTTATGGAACGCGCTACGGAGGAAGGCGCCTCGACCGCCGTAGAACGCTTAAAGCAATATCTGGCGTTCGGCATTGTCAATATTGTACACGCATTCCACGTACCTCATGTAGTGCTCTGCGGCGAAGTATTTTCATCGGGCGATTTTCTTGAGCAGGAATTATACGATAAAGCGCTGCAAAACGGTATTGACAAAAATCAATTAAGCATACAGATACAACGCGAATCCAACCCTGTGCGAATCGGCGCTTCGCCCGCCTATCATCGCTTCTTTCAAGGCGGATTGGAGGATTGAGCGACGGCTATACAAGCCGTCGCTCATATATTTTCCCCGCACAGCGCATTTGCAATGCATATTTTTAAATTTTTTATTGAATATTGATGCAAATGGGTTAATCTCATATTGACAAATGGCTTTTTTTCCGTCTATAATGAATAAGTACACACGCAAATCGTTCAAAATAGAATGAATTGCGAATATGATATGTAAAGAGAGGAATGCACATGAAGAAGCTGTTTGCCCTGCTGCTTGCAGTAGCGATGCTGATGAGCGCCGCCGTTTCTTTCGCGGAAGTGGATCCCGCGAACGTTCAGGAAACGTTGGTCATCGGTACCGCTCAGGACGTGAACAACATGGAACCCTATATGCAGAATGACCAGATTAATAACAACGTCATCTGCTTGACTCACCAGAGCCTGATCATGCTCGCCAACGATGCGAGCGAAACCGGCATCACCTATATGCCCATGCTCGCCAAGGAGTGGGGTTGGGAAGACGACAACACGCTGGTATTCTACCTGCGCGATGGCGTTCATTTCTCCGACGGCACGCTCATGACTGCGGACGACGTAGTGTTCACCTACGAAACCGCAATGGATCCTTCCTCCCATATCTCCGGCGTGCTTTCTCTGATCACCAGCGTAGAAGCCCGCGATGATCTCACCTTCGTAATTCATACCTCCGCGTACAGCAACGAGCTGACCAGCAATATTGCCAGCAAGTCGCTGAGCATTCTCTCCCGTGCGGCGTATGAGAGCGGCATGGACGAGCCTTACCTGATCGGTACCGGTCAGTATAAGCTCAAGGAACGCGTCGAAGGTCAGTACGTAGAGCTCGAGCGCGTTGAGGATTACTGGGGCATCGGTTATGATTCCGGCGACGACTACGGCTGGATCATCGCTCCCGGCAATGCCAAGACCGTTATCTTTAAGCCCATCCTCGAGGCGGCTTCCCGCGTAATCGCGCTGCAGAACGGCGAAATCGACGTCTGCATCGATCCGCCGACCACCGAACTGCAGTTCCTGGAAGACGACCCGAACGTCACCGTGCTGGAAGCGCCCGGCACCCGTCTGTTCTACTTCGGCTTCAACTGCGAAAAGGCTCCCTTTGACAACAAGACTCTGCGTCAGGCAGTCGCCTCCGCCATCGATAAGGACACCATCCTGCAGGTCGTGCTGAGCGGCAAGGGTCTCACCCAGAATACCGTGCTGAACCGCGGCGTATGGTCCTTCTACAACGAGGACGATCTGGGCGCCTACACCTACGATGTGGACCGCGCCAAGGAGCTCATGGCTGAAGCGGGCGTCAACCCCGGCGAGCTGACCGTGGATCTGTATTCCGCTACCGACGATCCCTACAAGACCATCGCCCCCATCATTCAGGCGAATCTGGCGGTCATCGGCATCAACGTAAACATCGTATCCCTCGATCAGGCTACCCTCAAGAGCGAATGCCAGGCTGGCAACCATCAGATCTTCCTGTGGCGCTGGAACGTGCTGGATCGTCTGGACGAGGTTTATTCCGAGCTGTTCAGCACCGGCTTCGCCACCAACTACCATCACTTCTCCGATCCCTATGTAGACGAGATGGCAGTTGAAATTCTCACCCAGAAGGATGAGAGCATTCGTTACGACGAATCCGTCGAGCTGCAGAAGTATCTCGCGGAAGAGTCTCCGCAGGTTCCGCTCTACGTTGCGAATCTGGTCATTGCCTACCGCAACGGTCTGTCCGAAACCTATCTGTTCGGCGGCGGAAACCACAACTGGGCGCACGCTTACATCGACCTGAGCGCAAAGTAATATTTTATTAGCTGCACATTTGCCGGGTGGCGCATCGCCACCCGGTTTTTCGAAAGCTGGAAACCCCGGCTCTCCTTCAAATCAATTCATAGATTGGAGCTGCCTAAATGATTCGATATATCCTCAAAAGGCTCGTTTTGATGATTCCGACGATCCTTCTGACCTCTCTTTTGATCTTCTGGGCAATGAGTCTGACCGGCGGCGATCCGGTAATGACGATATTGCCCGAAAACGCCACCGTAGAGCAGCAGGAAGCGCTGCGAGAAGAGATGGGACTAAACGACCCGTTCTTCGTGCAGTACTTCCGCTACGTAAAGGGCATTGTTCAGGGCGATATGGGCGAAAGCTACGTTACTCGATTGGACGTATTCCAAACCTTTATGGGACGTTTGCCCATGACCTTGGCGTTGGGTGGTACGGCGCTGATCTTCTCCGTAATCATTTCTATTCCGCTGGGGATATGGACGGCGCTCAATCAGAACTCGTGGAAGGATACTGCGGGCATGATTTTCGCACTGTTCGGCGTATCCATGCCGAACTTCTGGCTGGGGCTCATGCTGGTACTGCTATTCTCGCTGACGCTGGGGCTGCTGCCATCGGGCGGTTCAGGCGGCGTGCGCTATTTGGTGCTTCCTGCGCTCACGGTTGGTCTGGGTTTGGCGGCGCTCATTACGCGCACTACCCGCTCCTCCATGCTGGATGTACTGCGCCAAGACTACATGACCACTGCGAAAGCGAAGGGCGCATCCCGCCGCCGCGTCATCTATCGCCACGGTTTGCGCAACGCTATGATTCCCATCGTAACGGCGGTTGGTATGCAGTTTTCATATGTAATGACCGGTTCCGCGTTGGCGGAAAAGGTATTTTCTTGGCCGGGCATCGGTCTATTGGTGGCGGATTCCATCACCAAGCGTGACACGCCCATGGTCACGGGTTCCATTATACTATGCTGTATATTGATGGCGATCATTAACCTGATGGTCGATATCATTTACGCCTACTGCGATCCGCGCATCAAGGCGCAATATTCCAGAAAGGGGTGACGAAGGCATGAGTCAGAAATCGACGAACAACGAAGGCTTCTCCATGGAAATACTCAAGCAATATCGCGGTCGTTCGCTGGCGCAGGAGACCGTTCGCCGCCTGTTCAAGAACCGCGGTGCAATCGTCGGCATGATCTTCCTGATTGTGCTGATCGTGGTCGCCATACTTTCCGAATTCATATTCGATTACAACACCCAAATCATTGGTATGAATCCGTTGGCGCTGTATGCCGCTCCGAGCGCGGAGCATCCGTTCGGCTGCGATAATATGGGACGCGATATTCTGGCGCGTATTTGCTACGGCGCGCGCTATTCGCTGCTCATCGGCATCGGCAGCGTCGCCATCGGTCTATGCATCGGCATCATCCTCGGGTCTCTGGCGGGCTTCTACGGCGGCGTTATCGACAATCTCGTTATGCGCGCAAACGATATTCTCTACGCCATTCCCAATATCATGATTGCCGTTGTGGTGGTTTCCATACTGGGTACTTCGCCCGCATCGCTGCTGTTCTCTCTATGCATCTCGGCGGCAAGTTCGCTTACGCGCATTACGCGCGCGGCGGTAATGCAGATTCGCGGGCAGGAATTCATCGAATCCGCTTATGCCATGGGGCTGCCCACGTGGAAGGTCATTCTCCGCCACATCATCCCCAACTGCCTCTCCCCCATTATCGTGCAGTGCACGCTGGCGGTCGGCAATAACATTATTTCCGCTTCGTCGCTCAGCTTTCTGGGCGTCGGTATTCCCGTTCCCCTGCCGGAATGGGGCGCGATGCTCTCCGACGGGCGCGCCTACATTCGCTCCGCACCTTGGATGTGCATCTTCCCCGGCTTAGCCATCATGATTACCGTGCTGGCGTTGAACCTGATGGGCGACGGTCTGCGCGACGCCCTCGACCCGAAGCTGAAGAAATAAGGGAGGATGGACATGAGCGATAATATACTCGAAATCAAAGATCTAGTGGTGCACTTTGAAACGGACGACGGCGTAGTGCACGCCATCAACGGCTTGGATATCTCCATCCCGCGTGAAAAAACGCTGGGACTGGTGGGTGAAACCGGCGCCGGTAAAACCACCACCGCGCTGTCCGTTTTGAACCTCGTACCCAATCCTCCGGGAAAAATTAAGTCGGGCAGCATATTGCTGGATGGCAAAGACGTATTGCAGATGAGCGATTCAGAGCTGGAAGCCATGCGCGGCAACGACGTCGCCATGATCTTTCAGGACCCCATGACCGCGCTCAACCCCGTAATGACCATTGGCGACCAGATTGCCGAAAGTATCGAGCTTCACCAGCACATCAGCGCTAAGGAATCGTTCGAGAAGGCAAAAGAGCTTTTGAAGATGGTCGGTATTGCCGAAAATCGCGCGTACGATTATCCGCACCAATTCTCCGGCGGTATGCGCCAACGCGCCGTCATTGCCATTGCGCTGGCGTGCGAACCCAAGCTGCTGCTGGCGGACGAGCCCACTACCGCTCTGGATGTGACCATTCAGGCGCAGGTATTGACGCTGATGAAGGATCTGATTGACCGCAGGCATATGTCCATGCTGCTGATTACGCACGATCTGGGCGTAGTTGCCGAAACGTGCGACGATGTCGCCGTAATGTATGCCGGTCGTATTGTCGAAATCGGTACGGCGGACGAGGTGTTCAACGCCACGCGCCATCCCTATACAGAAGGTCTATTTAACAGTCTGCCCAACCTGCATGAGCGGGGCGAGGAATTGATTCCCATTAAGGGATTAATGCCCGATCCCATGGATTTGCCGCAGGGCTGCGCGTTTGCGCCGCGCTGCTCTTATGCCACGGAGGCGTGTACCAAAGCGGTGCCCGAGCTTCGCACCATGGGCGGCACGCATTACGTCGCCTGCTCGGCTTATGACAACCCGAGCTTCTGTTTGAGGAGGAACGCAAATGGCTGAGAAACAGAATAAGGTGCTGCTTGAAGTAGACCACCTGACCAAATATTTCAATACGCCGCGCGGACCCCTGCACGCTGTAGACGGCGTCAGCTTCACCATTGAAGAAGGCAAAACGCTGGGCATTGTGGGCGAATCCGGATGCGGCAAGTCCACCACCGGTCGCACCATTATCAAACTGCTCGAGCCCACCGGAGGCAAGATACTGTTCGAAGGGCAGGATATTACAGGTTACAGCCGTTCCCGTATGCGCAAGCTGCGCACGGAAATGACCATGATCTTTCAGGATCCTTTCTCTTCGCTCGACCCAAGGCAAAGCGTCATGCAGCTCATCAGCGAACCCATTCGCGAACATCATTTGTTGCATGGCAAGGAAGCCATCGCCCGTCGCACGCTGGAGCTGATGGATATTGTTGGTCTGGCTCGCAGATTCGTCAATTCCTATCCCCACGAACTGGACGGCGGACGCCGGCAGCGCATTGGCATTGCCCGCGCGTTGGCCGTCAATCCCAAACTCGTGGTATGCGACGAGCCGGTATCCGCACTGGATGTATCCATACAGGCGCAGATATTGAATCTGCTCAAGCAGCTACAGAAGGATATTGGACTGACCTACATATTCATTACGCACGACTTGTCCGTAGTAAAATATTTCTCGGACGATATCGCCGTAATGTATTTGGGGCAAATGGTTGAAAAGGCGAACTCTGACGAGTTATTCGCTCGTCCGCTGCATCCCTACACGCAAGCGCTGCTCTCCGCCATACCGATTCCTGTGGTTGGCGGCGACAAGAAGCCGCGCAAGCTGATTCGCGGCGAGATTACGAGCCCTGTCAACCTGCCCGACCAGTGCCGATTCCTAAAGCGCTGCGACGAATGCCAGAAGCAATGTGAAAGCGCCAAGAATCCGGAGCTCAGGGAAATGACCCCCGGACACTTCGTCGCCTGCCACTGCGTAAACTAATTCTGCACATCAATAAAGCCCACTCCGATTGAATGGAGTGGGTTTTTCAATTTACCCTTGATAGCGCAGCGACTCAAACAACTTGGAGGGGCTTTCACATTTTAGTCCGTTGTAGATTGCCGCATCCGCCTCGTCTCTGGCGCTGGCGTAACGCAGCATCCATACTCCTACGCGGTCGCGCAGCGCCTCGTGACGCGGGAAGAAACAACGCTTCAGAAAATAAGCGTACTTGACCAGCCTGTACTCGCCATAAAGCTTGTTTTCATTGCCTCCCACCGTCAATCCGCTTCGAATCGCCTTTTGAATACCTTCTACTGTGAGCGATTTGGCAAAGCATATGGTATAGTTATGCGGCTCAAGCTGATCAAGAAAGCAGCCGTGCGCATCGCTGGAGCCCACAATGGGCATGGTGGGACGATCATGATAATAGCTAATCTGCATCTGCGTACCCACTTCAAACGCGCCGCCCGCGATCAGCTCCAATACATCGAATCGCCGGTGATCCATGAGATAATCCGTTACGTCTTCGTGCTCATTGAGCGCGTGCGTCTGGCTCAGCACCCAGTGCGGGTGGCACAGCACGGATACGCCGCCCACGGCGCGTATGCGGTCAAACACCGTTTGGCAAGCCGCCGCGGTATACCGATCCTCCGGCAGGAGCGTATCATCCACCTCGGCAATCGCTTCGCGCACCGCCGCTCGATACTCGCGATCGTCCTCGCGCCACCAAGCGTTTACGCTTTCTCTACCGCCAATGGAGATAATATGTACGGGATTATCGGGCGAATGAATTTCCTCCCCGGGAATCACCAGAAAATCGACGCCCGTACCCTCGTAAAACCGTTTGGCAATGAGCGAAGGTTCATATTTATGGTGATCGGTAATCAGGCAATAATCGCAACCCCTGCGGCAGGACATCGCCGCCATATACATGGGACTGTCCTTGCCATCGGACATCCAAGTGTGCATATGGTTATCGCCCCGATAGGCGTTCAGGGAAAACAGATCCGGTTCCAACGCGTAAATTTCCAGCTTTTCCGCCTCGATCCCGTCAATATATAGCTCGATGATATAGCTATCTTCCTGCGGAAGATCTATGGTCAGCTCCAAATGGTCGCCCACGATCGACAGCATATGCCGCTTTCGAAAGAAATCGACTGTCGCTTTTGAAAACGCTTCGGCACGCCTGTATTGGCGTAAGCCGGTAAATGGGCGAAGAATCGCCTCGTACCGCGCATCTTGGCGCACTGTTACCGGAAAAACCGGCAGAATGCGAAGCATCGCGGTTTGGCGAACAGGATAGATCAGCGATTCAGTTTGAAAATGCATACTCGTCCCCTCCTTCAATTGATCCTTTGTCGTTTTTCCAACAATTCGTTGAGCAGCGTGGAACCCAGTATCAATGCGGCGCCGATGGCGCCAAACAGCGTAAAGCTTTCCTCCGGTAGTATTGCCGCCAGTAAAATCGCCGTCATAGGGTCAATATAGCTGAACAGCGCTACGGTCTGCACGGGCAAAAACGCCATGCTGCCAAAATACATGGCATAGGCAAACCCCGTGTGAAACAGCGCAACCACGATTAACAAAAGAATAGACAGAATATCCGGATGAACCGCGGACCAATCCTCCGCCAACAGCACATATGGAACAAGCGCCAAGCCCGCAGCGGCGAGCTGCACTACCGTTCTGTCATAGGGACCGATCTGGGTCAATTTACTATTGAGCAATACGATCACCGCGTACAGCAGCGCCGCAGCTAGACCAAAGCCAATGCCCCTAAGTTCGTGTACTGTGGGAAGCCCCGTTTCGAGCACTCCGGATACAAAAACCATCCCGAGCATCGCCAGCAGCACGCACAGCGCCCTGCCAAGTGAAAATCCCTGCCGGAACAGCAGCGCCGATATCACTATTACAAACACGGGCGCCATATAATACGCGAGCGTCGCCACGGCGAGCGAGGTATAGCGATAGGCTTCAAACAGCAGTATCCAATTGAACCCGATGAGTACTCCGGAAAACACCAGTAAACCTATGTTGCGACGAATCGCCTCACCGGAAAAGCGCATACCCCGCAAGCGCACCAGCAGCACGAGGAACAGCGCGCCGCAAATGCCGCGTACACAGGCGATCATACCGCTCGGAAGCGCTATATGGTTGCGAAACACGCCAATGGTACCGAAAATCAGCATGGAGCATATGAGCTGAAGCTTTGCATTGCGCTGCTGCGCGGGTGAAGGTTGCATGAAGCGATTCTTCCTTTCACATATCTTAGAAAATCAATATTGCGCGCATTCCAAAGAACTTACATCATCGCTTGAATCGCGCTCTGCTTCCCCGTTCAGAGAAGGTTTTGAATTGGTCTTTGCATATTCGGGGATAGTTGCACATTGCTTTTAGCAAAAAGAGATAGGCGAACAACACCAATATTGGCACCAGACAATTCACGACCAGCAATATGGCAATGCTCTCGATAAAATAGCCCAAAATGTTTTCGGCCAATGCCATCGTCTTTCCAAGGGAATCCATTACTTCTGAAATGGCTCCGGTAATCTGCTGCCATAGATTCTCTTCATCCGCTTCCTCCAGCGACTCTTCGCTGCTTGTTGCTCTATCGAAGACCTGATGAATGGATTCATCAAACGTCGCCTGAATTATATCTGAAACGAATATACTGCAGGGAATAAACGTCATAAGAGCAATGGAAAGCGCGACCAGCTTAACGATAGCACTCCTCATCCTGTTGCCATTTTTGCCAAAAAGATACAGCATTCCCAATATGCAAATAGTGGGAATCAATACCGATGCGGTCAATCCGCCAAATATGGGCATGAGATATTTCTCGGCAATCAATACCGTAAGAACAATGAGAAAACCAAGGCTCAAATCCGCAAGCTCCTGAGCGATGGGTGTGCATACGTCGTCTGGAATTCCGGTCATTGCCGCTGAAGCCGCCGTGGATGCCGCGCTCAAAAGCAAAACCGTATTTCTCTCCCGATCCAGCGACTGCATTTGCCGCGAATAAAATGTGGGAGCGCTCCACCAAGGTCTAAGAATGAACACCGAGACCAGCAGCACGATCAGCAGCAGCGCGGCAATTGCTATGCGCGTTACGCCAGTATTAGACCACGAATTCCTAGCCTGCATACCCCATTCTCCCTACTGCAAACGTTCCGGAAAATAGCGCACATTCGCCTCGTTAATCCACTGCGCCTCCAAGGTTGTAAACGCATCGTCACGCTGCTCCGAGAGCGCATTTGCGGTCACGACTTCGCGAAGCGATTCCAGCGGAACCGCTCCAGGCGCTACATCGCCAATGTAGCGAATAATATGGGTTCCCGCAATGGAATGGGCGGGCTGTGAAACCTGACCGATGTATTCCATCGTCATACACGCATCGATGAATTCCTGTGAGTAGAGATAGGTCGATTGGGGCGATACCGGATAGCCCTCGCTGCGCCACGGTTCCTCGTTCATATTCTCGTCCGCACCGTATTGCGCGATCATTTGGTCAAAATCCGCCCCCTGCCGAAGCTGCGTTTCAATCTCCTCCGCCCGCGCATCCAGCTCGCTATACAGCTCGTTCAACGTTTCCTGCAGAGAGAGAACCTCGCTCAACTCCGCGCCGGAAGACTGCGCTTCAACGATATTGAGATAAAGCTCCTCCGCCTGCGCCGCGATCTGAGAATCATCAAACGTCAGCAATATATGCTTTACCCTGCGGTATCCTTCGGGATTCCATGCAATCGTTTCGCCGTTCATTACAGAATAGCCATAGTCTTCCGGATCCGATTCGAAACGGAGGCGTTGTTCTTCCACCATCGCTTCGTATTTCGCCTGAATTTCCTCCTCTGAAACGGCAACATCTTGAGTTGCCCAATCGCACAGGCGGGTAAACCAGTAGCCATCGGATATTTCAGCGCGAAGACTTTCGCGCGTAATGGAAAGCTCTTCCGCTACAAAGCGCTCAATCGCTTCCACGGACTGCTGCGCATCCATGCCCGTCGTATCCACAAAATCGCGATAATCGCGCAGCAGCTCCGCCCACGCTTCGTCGGTCAAGCGATCGATTTGAGCCTCGTCTTCCGGCGTACGGTCTGTAAAACCCAGCGCCTCTGCGCGTGCCCGACAGATCTTATCCGCCACCAGTTCCTGCATGACTTCCATCAGCAGCGCCTCGGCGTCTGCGCCCGAAATGTTCTGCGCCGCGATACGATCGTTGTAGGGCGCCGCCAGCTCGCTAAGCGTAAGCACGCCGCCATCGAATTCCGCCACGATCACCTCGCCGGTGGATTCTGTAAGCATCTCGCCCAGCAAACCGTCGCTATTCCAACCCGATTCCTCCGCATCCGCAGTCAAACCAATGAAATCTTCCGCGGACCACTCGCTCTCCTCCGGTTCGAAGGCGAACGATAGGGGCTCCGCGTCCACATCGTACCCAACGAGACGAAGCGTATTTTCCAATTCCTCGATTCTGTTTTCCGCCTCGCGCAAGCGGGAACGGTTGGGGTCAATTCCACGCGCGATCAGTCCACCGAATACTCCGCCCACGAGTAGGGCGCAACCCGCCAACACTGCCGTAAACCTGATCGAAACACCGCCAAAGCGCATACCGGCAGGTCTTTTGCGCTGCGTATGCCGATTCATAACGCATATCCTCCGAAAAAAATATATCCAATGAATGGTTGCTCCACTTTGGGAAGAACCCGCGAAACCGACGCCTTCCATTCGTTCGATTCGCTCATGGCTATTATACCATGCGTGCCCGCAGAATCGGTTAATGACCCAATCGTTTCAAAATAAAATCAAATTCCGCAGGTAAAAAACATAAAGCCATTGCCCATTCTTTAAGGAAGTTCGTTATAATGGGAGAAAACGCTGTACATAATACAAAAAGGATGTGACGCAATGGCGCTTTTGCATATCGACAGCTTTTCCACAACGCTGAATACTGAAATGGAGCTGGACGTTATTTTGCCCGAAACGCGTGCGCAAAACGGCTGGAAGACGCTCTATCTGCTGCACGGCATGGGCGACGACCACACCGCATGGCAGCGCAGAACCTCCGTAGAGCGCTATGCGCTGGAGCGCGGTATTGCGGTAATTATGCCGGAGGGACACATGGGCTGGTATACCGATATGGCGCTAGGGCTCAAGTATTACAGCTATATCGCGGTAGAGCTGCCTAAAATAGCGCGTCAGATGCTGCCTGGACTCTCTTTGCGCCGCGAGGATACGTGGATCGCAGGGAACTCTATGGGCGGCTATGGGGCGTTCAAATGCGCTCTGACCGCACCGGAAACCTTTTCGCAGGCGGCTTCCCTTTCCGGTGCGCTGGATGTTGCCGCTCTGCCCGCTTCATCCCCCGTGAACGCCCGCTATTGGCGCGACGTATTCGGTCCCACAGAGGACATCAATGGATCGGCGAACGATATTTTCGCCCAAGCCAGTTCCATGCGCGCTTCCGCGCTGCGCCCGCGAATGTATATGTGGTGCGGGACGGAGGATTTCCTATACGGTGCAAATCTGCGCTATCGCGACCATATTCGTGCGCTCGGCTACTCTCTAACTTACGAAGAATCGCCCGGCGATCATCAATGGAAGCATTGGGATGCGAAATTGCCGCATATATTGGACTGGTTCATGGAATACGGGAAGGAGGATGAATAATGGCGCTCATTCGTATTGGTTTTCATTCCACGGCACTGGGCATGGATACCGCCTGCGATGTAGTACTGCCTCAGCTTCCGGATCCCGATCAGCCCGCGCGCCGTTTTCCGGTTATGCTGCTTTTGCACAACCTGACCAAGAGCCATTCCACATGGCAGCGCATGACGGGCATAGAGCGCTATGCCGCCACTAGGGGCGTTGCAGTGATCATGCCGGATGCGCTGCTGAGTAGTTACGCGGATATGATCCACGGCGGCAGTTATTTCACCTACATTGCCGATGAACTTCTTCCAGTTATGCGCCGTTTCTTTCCGCTAAGTGAGAAGCGCGAAGAAACTATGATTTGCGGCGCGTCCATGGGCGGCTACGGCGCGCTCAAAATCGGCATACATCGCCCCGACACATTTGGCGTTGTCGGCAGCCTATCCAGTGGATTTACGTCCATCACCACCTACATTGGTCGCCCGGATGACCGAGGCATATCGCTGGAATACCTAACCTTTGAGCAGGATGGGCTTGCGCGGGAGAACGCGGACACCAAGCGAAGAATCCTCTCGCTCGCATCGAGCGACGGACCGCGCCCGCGCATATTCATGTGCATTGGCAGTGAAGATAAGATCCTTTTGGATAATACCCGTGAATCGAGGGATTTCTTTCAATCCATTCCAGATCATCCGTTCGATTTCACCTACGCGGAATATCCGGGCGGACACAATTGGACCTTTTGGGATGGTCATATCTGCGATTTTCTCGCCTTTGCGGGCTATGGCGCTCACATAGGCACCTACTGACGGAGGCGGCACATGACAGGCATTGTAGTTCACGGCAAGCATCTGGGCAGAACGCTGGGATTCCCCACGGCGAATATACAGCCCGATGCGCCTTCGACGGCGGAAAACGGCGTATAC
>JAFUAR010000365.1 GCA_017460585.1 Clostridia bacterium | reverse complement strand
GGAGCGCGCCATCGTTACGCATATTCCCGGCACCACGCGCGACGTGCTGACCGAGCGCGTATCGTTCGGCGGCAGTTTGGCGGAGCTTTCCGATACCGCCGGTCAGCGGGATACGCAGGATGTGGTGGAGCGCATCGGCGTAGACCGCGCCCGAAACGCCATGGAGCGCGCGGACCTGCTGCTGATTGTGATCGACGCGTCGGAAGCGCTGAGCGCGGAGGATGAGGCGCTTTTAAAAAGCGCCGATGAGCGTTGCGTTGTGTGCCTGAATAAGCGCGATCTTGCGCCCACGCTGCGTCGCGAAGCGCTCCCCGTGGGGGAGAATATTCCCGTAATAGAGCTGTCGGCGGCAACCGGCGCGGGCGTGGACGCGCTTAGATTACTCCTTTCAGAGCGCTTACGCGCGCGGGTGAACGAAAGCGGTTTGACCGTTGAGCGACACATATCGTTGGCTTTGCGCGCAGTGGACGCGCTAAAAGACGCGCGATCCGGTTTGGATGGCGGCATTCCACTCGATCTTGTATCCATTGATTTGAAGCGCGCATACGCGTTTTTAACGGAAATATTGGGCACGCATCCGACGGAGACGCTCATTGATGAGATATTTTCGCGGTTCTGCGTGGGAAAGTAGGCGGATTGATGCGGCTGGATAAGGCGCTGGCGCTGAGCGGTATGACACGCTCAGAGGCGAAGAAATGCATTGCCGCGGGGCGAGTGTGGGTCAACGGCAAACCGGAGCGCGATGCCGGCGCACACGTGGAGATTTTCGAAGTCGCGGTAGACGGTCGACCGTTGAACGCTTCCGAAGCGCTCTATATTATGCTGCACAAGCCGGCGGGCGTGGTGACCGCTACTGAGGATGGTCGCTTCCCTACCGTGATTGATCTGCTTCCGGAGGCGCTGCGGCGCCGCAAGCTGGGTCCCGTGGGACGGCTGGACAGGGATGTAACAGGGCTCGTGCTGCTTACCAATGACGGCGTACTCGCACACCGGCTGACCAGTCCGCGCTGGAAAGCGGAAAAGGCATATCTGGCGCGCTGCGAAGGAACTCTGAACGAAGACGATATACAAACGTTTGCCGCGGGCGTGGCGCTAAACGACGGCGCGGCGCTGCCCGCGAAGCTGGAAATACTGTCTACGGGCGCAGAAGAAACCATCGCGCGAGTGACGCTTACCGAAGGTCGTTTCCATCAGGTAAAGCGTATGTTCGCGGCAATTGGTCATCCGCTGTCCTCTCTTCGGCGCGAGCGCATCGGCTGCGTATGGCTGGACGACGCGCTGCAGGAGGGACAGTGGCGGTATTTAACCGAGAAAGAGATATCGGGATTAAAGCAAATGACCGATATGGAGGAATAACGCATGACCGAGCACTATTATTCCGCGCATCCGGTTTCCGAGCACGATGTACGGCGCGTTCGTGTGGAATGCATGGGAAAAACCCTGCAATTTGATACGGACGCGGGCGTGTTTTCCCGCGATGGACTCGACACTGGTACGAGAACGTTGATTCAAGCGCTTCCGCCGCTCTTCGGTCGAGTGCTGGATCTGGGGTGCGGCTGGGGCGCCATAGGCGCGTTCGTAAAGCAAATCAATCCCGATATCGAGCTGGTAATGGCGGATATTAACGAGCGCGCGACAGAATTGTCCAATCAAAATATGCGCCTCAACCATTTGGAAGCGCAGATCATTCAAAGCGACGGATTTCAAAATATCGAAGGCTCTTTTAAAACCATTATTACCAATCCCCCCATTCGAACGGGTAAGGCGGTAATCTACGCGCTGTTTGAAGAGTCGCTTCGGCGTCTCGAAGAGTCGGGCGCGCTCTATATCGTCATTCGCAAGCAGCAGGGCGCGGCGTCCGCCCTCAAGTTCCTGCGGGAAAAGCAAAGCGCCGCGGAGGTGATTGACCGCAGCGCCGGATTTTGGGTGATCAAGGCGGAAAAACCCAAATAGCCTATATATAGACTATTTTCGAATTCTGCGAAGCCGAATATTGCGAAATAGCGCTCTCCAAGAGGCGTATTGCAGCAGGTTGATCGCTGCGAGCGCTCCGCAAAGTACAATCAGCGCAATTTCGCTGGAGAGCAATTTCTGTAATGGCAGCAATAATCCAAACGCGATCAGCATAATTTCCGAAATTGCGTTGGGCAGAGTCGCAGGCTCATAGAGCGTAATGGCGCATCCTGCGGCAATGAGCGCCATTGCAAGGAAACGAACGCAATCCGCGCCTTCAATCGCGCCCTGATGGACCGCGATCACTCCGCCGATCGAGGCGGCAATCAGCAGTACGAGCAGGTCGATTTTTCTGCTCGAGCTCTCGCCCGCTTCTCTGCGAAAGATGGAACGCGACGCGCAGAGCAGCGCGCATCCTACCAGATAGCCGAGCAGTATCGATTCTTCCGGCGGGAATACACCCTTTTGTGTAGACATAATCAACATAAGAAATGCGCACAGTGCGGGAAAGTACAGGCTGTAGAACAGCGCGGTCGGAATTTCGCGCAGCAGTACCCATGAAACGAGCAATCCTCCGCGTTCAGTCAGCACGACGCATAGTATAAGCGCCACAATTGCCAATACGCCCTCTCCACAGAACAGTACCCATTGCATATGCTCCCCTGAGACCGGCAGCAGCGCTGGCAATACCAACGTTATACCAGATAGCAAATCGAGAACAAACGCAACCTCATTGAGGAAAATCGCCCGAAAGTGCGCTTCCATACATTGAATTGCGAGAATCAAACCTGCCGCGATGAGGTAGATATATGGAATACCTTGTGTGGCAGGCACTGCTTTGAACAAATATATACTTCCAACCGTTCCCACTGCGCAAAATACTACCGATAGCAGTAAGCTGAACAGGAGTTTGCCCGGTCGGATGATCTGCGCCTGTGCCTGACGCAGCGCGATAGGCTGCCCCAGCGATAAAATCGACACGCCGAGTA
Organism: Clostridia bacterium; assembly: GCA_017460585.1. Lineage (GTDB taxonomy): Bacteria > Bacillota > Clostridia > Christensenellales > Aristaeellaceae > Faecivicinus. Next base: position 10,432 of record JAFUAR010000365.1, on the reverse strand, counting down.
TTCCCAGAGTGATTTCCAGCGTATAGTCGGCATGAGTCGATAGGAACAGCGCAATTAGTCCAATCGAAAAGAACAGCCCTTCGTTTGGGCTCCATTTTTGTTTCACGAAATCCTCCTTATATCCATTATTTCCATCCGGAGCGCACTTGAAACAATCCCGTAATTGCATCGCGCTTCGCAACTTCAATTTCCACATCGGCATTTGCGTCGATTCCCTCCGAGTAAAGTATGCCTTCTACGGAGCGCAGCGCAAGCTCAGGAAAGTTGTTTTCCTTGCTTAAATGCCCCAAAATGATATGCTTTGTGCCGCTGCCGATCAATTTTGCCGCCGCCAAGCCGGAATCATCGTTGGAAAGATGCCCCTTGCGGGAGAGAATGCGTTTTTTCAGATCGTAGGGGTAAGGTCCCGCGCGGAGCATATCGGGGTCGTAATTTGCTTCCAATAGGACCGAATCGGCTTCAAGCGCGTATTTCAACCAGCTTTCCTTCACACATCCAATATCTGTGGCGAGCGCGAAGCAAGATACTCCAAGCTGAAAGCTGTATCCAACGGGATCCAATGCGTCGTGCGGCGTGGAAAATGGCAGTACGGTAATATTTCCTATGCTGAATTCTCGCTCCGGATCGATCAAACGAATATTTTTTGATTCCACATGACCTATTTTCTTCTCCATACCCATCCATGTGCCGGAGGTGGCGTATATGGGAAGATCATATTTGCGAGAAAGAATACCGACGCTTTGAATGTGATCCGCGTGTTCGTGGGTCACCAATATACCGTTAAGCTCATCCGCGCGGACGCCGATATCGGAAAGGGATTTGCATATGCGCGCGCCGGATACTCCCGCGTCAACAATCAATCGAGCGTTTTCGCAGCCGACGAATACGCAATTGCCGCTGGACCCGCTGAACAAAGGGGCGTAATATAATTCCATGAATGCACCTTACGTTAAACTCCGCTTAAATCAAAAGCGGGAATGTATTTTTCATCGGAGGATGATAATTCCTGCACGAATCCGTTTTCTAGACCGAGCTCCACCATGCGCTCAAACACGCGGTCATACTCCTCTTGCGTGATTTGCCGATTGAGCGATTTTATCTTTTTGGCTTCGCCAAACGGAAGATATTGAGCCATTAAACTCACCCATGCATCCGGCGCGCGTTCGGCAATCCAATCGAGTACGCGAATCGAGTCGTCCGCACAGTTAGGGAGAATAAGGTGGCGAATCATCACGCCGCGCTTCATCATGTCGTTGCCGTCCAGCTCTACAGGTCCGGTCTGGCGCAGCATTTCTTCAATGGCTTTGGTCGCCGTATCGAAATAGTCCGGTGCGGCGGAACAGCGCGAAGAGAGCGTGGAACTCACATATTTTAAATCAGGAAGGTAAATTTGTATTTTTCCTTCCAAACGCTTCAACGTGTCTATACTTTCATAGCCGCTGCAGTTCCATACCACTGGTACGGGCAGCGGTTCGTTTAGCGATTCGATAATTGCCGTGGCAAAGTGCGAAGGCGTAACGAGATTGATATTATGCGCGCCTTGTTCGATGAGTTCCCAATAGATCTCTTTTAGGCGATGGACTGTGATACGCTTTCCGTAACCATGATGCGATACTTCGTAGTTTTGGCAAAATTTGCACTTAAGCGTGCATCCGGAAAAGAATATCGCTCCGGAGCCTCTTGATCCGCTGATTATAGGCTCTTCGTCAAAGTGGAGCGCGGCGCGCGCGATTACGGGCGCTTCTCCCATTTTGCAAAATCCGCTTCCGGTTTCGCTGCGAAGCGCTCCGCATGCGCGCGGGCAATCTCTGCATATATATGGCATGGTTTTCCTCCAATGTTTCACGTGAAACATTCATTTTTGGTTCGCGACAATGTTTCACGTGAAACATCGGTCCAACTATTGTACGAGCGTAATCATCCAGATCTCTGGTTGAGTCTGAAAGCGAAGATTTGCGATTTTGCTGCCTAAACCCTGAGAGACCAATATGGGCATTTGATCTACGAACCAACCGCGCAAGAAGCGCCTCTGGGGTTCGGTCAGGTTGATCAACGTGCGATTGGCGATTTCGATTTGTCCGCCCAGATTATGTCCGCAAAGGCAAAAATCCACCCATGATCCGCCGTTTTGCGCCTCAGAAACATTAATATCTGTGATGCGACTCGGGTCGTTCACTGCGGCGATGACGCATTGCTCATGGGAAACGAACGAGGAAACCTTGTTTAAGCTTCCACTACCTGAAGAAAGACCGACCAGATAGATCGACTTGCCATTTTTGTCCAGCCTTGCGCCGCTGTTGTTTAAAAGCTGTACGCCGTAGTGCTGCATCTCTTCCTGTAGAATTGCAGGATCTCCGTCGTTTTCGCCCGCGATTGCGAATTTCCCTAGTGGAGCGTTGTACGCATTGAGCGCACGCGCGAAATCAAGGCGTTTATCAGCGTCGCCTTCAATGGAGTTTTGGGTCAGTGCATTGACTGGATTTGGTGAAACATAATTACCGCCGAGCAGTAGTATATCGGGGTGAAGCGATTGCATACTTCGCAGAATACTGCCAAAGCGATCTGCGGTGTTGGTACCGCAGAGCAGCGGATCAGAGATAAAAAGCAAAGTAGTTCCGCTAAACTCCAAGGGCAAATCATTGATATGCACAATGGCGCGCCGGTAGCGAATGGTCATGGCGTTTACATAGCAAAAGGTTGCAAGAGAGAGTACTATTGCCAAACAAAACGCCAAGAAGCCTCTGCCAAAGCGGTGAGAAGCTCTTTTCGAATTGTATTGATATTTTTTTCGCCTTGATTTTGCTGCAGCCATAGCCTGTATCCCGCGATATGATGGCGATATGCCGAAATCGTGACCTCTGCAAAGAAATTGTTCGTATTTTGTCATTGAACATATTGCGTCGCGCTGTTGCATCCGCCGAGTGATTTTATTATAATTGGAAAAGTATAGATGTACAAGGGATACCTTCGCTAAATTCACATTTGGTTTGGAGGTCATTTCCTATGGAAATATTCAGGAGGCTTTCATGGAGCGAGACCGAAGAGGTCGGCTTCCGTGGGCAATCGTACTGATCATTATTGCATTTTCCTGCATAATCGCCTATTCCGCGGCGTGGATTGTGCGCCAGAGCGGCGGAGCGCAGGGATTTGCGTCGTATTCCTCCATTCGGTTGGATTCTGCTCGTAAGCTGCAAACCGTAAAGGATGGCTTTGTATATTACGATGGAAGCTCAATTACAAAGGTGGGAAGCGGCGCGAATATACAATGGTCCTATGTAGTGGGCGCAAACGCCGATTTTGAAGCGAACGAATCGGGTGTCGCGTCATGGGTAGGCGGAAAGCTGACGCTCATCGATCCATCCAACGGCGCTCCGAGTTATTCGGGTACGCTGGATGGAGATATCCTCTCCGCGCGCGTAGGCAGCGAATACGCCGCGGCGGTGCTGGGACCAGAGCATGACAGCACGATTATTCTCATGGAAACGGGCGGACGCCGCGTGGACAGCATTACCCTGTCCAATCAGACGGTGGTGGATTACGGTTTTTTCTATAAGGATTCGTTGTTTTGGGTAATGACATTGGATACCAACGGTACCGCGCCCGCCTGTACGGTGAGCACCTATCGTCCGGGCAAGCGACTGGTGGGTTCCATTACGGACAGCGAACAAACGCTATACCATGTGAATTTCCAATCCTCGCAGATTTGCTGTACGGGCAATACCTATATGAGGGTATACGCCTACAACGGCACCGAGGAAGCGGCAAAGCGGAAGCTGGTATATGGTTGGACGCTGGTGGACGCGGATACGGGCAGTGACAATCCGCTTATGGCGTTTACGTTGAACGATGAGTTTGACGGAGCGTCGCTCATTCGCGATGTGCGTATGCTTCGGGGAACCGAAGAGCAAACCGTGCGAATGCCGTACGGTTGCATGGATATCGTCGCGTCTGAAGATAAAATATACGGCTTTTCGACCGATGGCTATATTATGATCGGTCGCATGGGTCAGCAGCGTGTGGACGCCTATCAAATTTCGCTTAAATTTGATCAGGTCTATGGCGTAATCAACGGGAATATCGCCGTACTCGGAAATGGAAATGAAATCTATTTACTTTCCCTTTCATAAGGGATTTGGGGAGATGATTCAATGAATATAGTGGATATCATCATTCTGGCGGTATTGGCGTACGGCTTGTTTGCCGGAATGTATAAGGGTATGCTCGCCTCGGGGCTCAAGCTGTTCGGCTTTGCCGGCGCGTGGTATGGCGCGCGGACGTTGTACGAGCGCGTCGCTCATTTTGCGCTTTCAAACCGAACGCTCATGGCTGTGCTCAATCAGTATTTGGAGCCGGAAACCTTCTTTAGCGATCAGTCAATCGCTTCCAGCAACGTGGCGCAGGTGATCGCCGGAAACGAGAGCTCTATCCAACAGGCGGTCAGCTCCGTAGGAGAAAAGTTTTCATTTCTCACCACCGCCTTTAGCGATAATCTGCGCAAGCTCGCCTTTGAGAATCTCGGCTTGAATACGGTTTCGGAATACTTCAATCAAACTCTATGGGTTGCGGTATTCAACGTACTGGCGTTTATTTTGGCGTTTATCGTGCTGTATCTGCTCATTTCACTTGTGATCAATCTGTTGGATCGCGTAATCAGTTTTCCGCTATTGCGCCGGTTTGATTGGTTTGTGGGCGGCGTGTTCGGTCTTTTGCGGAGCACCGTAGTCATAGTGCTGCTGCTCAATGTCATTCCGGTGGTGCTCAGTCTGGTCAATCCGGAGCTTACGCAAAAGCTCCTGTCGGAATCGCAGCTGTATTCGTTCTGTTCGCAGTTTGATTTGCTGAATGTGAACAGCTGGATTCAGCAGTTAATTATGGGCTAATTGAAACGACAAGGGGCGGCTATCTTCCGATAGTCGCCCTGTTTCTATAGTAACTTCGATTTCTTTTCAACAATAATCGTACATTGACCACGGCGTTTGAAATTGCGCTTTGTTCCAATTATAATAGTATACTATGGTGGTTTATCGGAATAAAAGCGCAGGGAGGCTTTTATGGTAGCAAAAAGAGCGGCGAAAAAAAAGCCCGCCGTAAAACAAGATGAACGTGGAAAAATGAATCTGCTGCTCACAGCGGTAGTGCTGTATGGCATTATGCTGCTGCTGGGCTATTTAACCGTAGCGACGCCGCAGAGCGGTACGGCTATGGGCGCCATTCAAACCGCGCTGTTGGGGCTGGGCGGAAGTCTCGCCATCGTGCCGCCCATATTTTTCGGTTGGCTGGCGACGTTGACGCTGTTAAGGGCGTTAGGCAGACCCCTCTCCCCCATGAAGTGCATCGGCGACGGCGCGCTGTTTCCGCTGCTGCACACGGCGGTGCAACTGTTTGTTACGGAGGAAATCATCGCGCGTCATATGGCGATTCGCGTTTTTTCCAATTATATTGCACAGTCCTATCGCTATATGGGCGGCGGCGGCGCGATCGGCGCGGTACTGGCTTGGCCTTTATATAATCTACTCGGTAAATGGGGCGGGCTCATCATCGTATTGTTATTGGTGTGTTTGCTCATGACGGCGTCTGGCAGAATGCGCAAGCTCGCCGAGGCGCTGCGCGGCGGCGTGGCGGACGCGCAGCAGCGCTCCATGGATCGGCGCAATCGCCGCGAGGCGCAGGAACCGCAAATGGAAGAGAGATACGTGAGCGCTTCGCGTACGCGCGCCATGGATCCGGAGAGCGATTTGCCCGCAATGCGCGCCAATCGCAGGGTACAATCCCCCTCCGCAAGGAGAAACGCGCTGGAAAATCCGGGCCGCAGCAATGTGGATCCCTACGACACACCCGGTTTGAAGGCGACCGAAGCTCCGCGACGTCCGAGGCGTCAGCGCATGGCGGCGGTGGATGCGCCCAGCATTATGGATACGCCTCTGCCCAAAAAGAAGCGCCCCGCGCCCATGGCACAGGAGAATAGTCCGTTTGATATTCCCATCGATCCAAAGCTTGAAAATAAGGAAGAGCCCATAGCGCAAAGCGAACCCATCGATATTGATTTTCCGGAATTGATTTCCGAAAAGCCGCCGGAGCCGGTCAAGGAAGTTCCGAAGAAGGCGCCCAAGGCGGAAAAAGTGGAGCTGGCGCAGGAGGATTTGACCATCGAGCCAGAGCGCAGCGAGGTATTCGAAGCGGATATTGAGGAAAAGCCCGCGGCGCAAAAGAAGGAAATGCCCAAGCTCAAGCGTACGCCGTACCACGCGGAACAGCCGGAGGAGGAGCCCTATAACTATCCGCCCATCGATCTGCTTACTGAGGGCGAAAGGGTGCAGGAAAACCATCGCGATTCCGATATGGAAAAGGCGGCGCTATTGGAGGATACGCTCAAGCAGTTCGGCATCGCTACGAAGCTGTGCGGCATTGCGCACGGTCCCGCCGTTACGCGCTTTGAGCTGCAGCCCGCCCCGGGCGTAAAGGTGAGCCGCATCACCTCTTTATCCGACGATATCGCCATGCATCTGGCGGCAATGTCCGTGCGCATCGAGGCGCCGATTCCGGGCAAGGCGGCAGTCGGCGTGGAAATCCCCAACGATAAGATTGAAATGGTGCGTCTAAGGGATGTACTGGAATCTCAGGAAGCTCGAAAGAGCGCCTCGCGCATTGCCGTAGGTCTGGGCAAGGACAATTCCGGCAGATATATTGTGGCGGATATTGCAAAAATGCCGCACGTGCTCATCGCCGGTCAGACCGGTTCCGGTAAGTCCGTGTGCATCAACTCTATCATTTCCTCCATACTGTTTCGCGCGACGCCCGAGGAGGTGCGCCTAATCCTGATCGATCCCAAGGTGGTCGAGCTGTCCATCTACAACGATATTCCGCATCTGGTCTGTCCGGTCGTTACGGATTGCAAGAAGGCGGCGAGCGCGCTCGACTGGGCGGTAGCGGAAATGTCTAGGCGCTATAAGCAGTTTGCCGAGCGTGGCGTGCGCGATATCAAGGGCTATAACAAGGCGCTCAAGGAAGGCGAGAAGATCATGCCGCAAATGGTCATCATCATAGACGAGCTCGCCGATTTGATGATGGTCGCCCCCGGCGAGGTCGAGGACAGCATTTGCCGTTTGGCGCAGCTGGCGCGTGCGGCGGGTATGCATTTGGTCATCGCCACGCAGCGCCCCTCGGTCAACGTAATTACGGGTATCATCAAGGCGAATATCCCCACGCGCATCGCGTTTTCCGTGGCGTCGCAGGTGGATAGCCGCACTATGATCGATCACGGCGGCGCGGAGAAGCTGCTGGGCAACGGCGATATGCTGTTTGTTCCCTCGGGCATCAACAAGCCCATGCGCGTACAGGGCGCATGGGTGTCCGATGAGGAAGTTCACGCCATCGTGAGCTACATTAAAGAGCGGTCCGATACCACCTACGATCAGGATATGATCGAACAGATGGACAACGCCACGCGGTCCGATGCGGAGAAGGAGGAATTCTCTTCCGAATACGATCCGCGCCTGCCGGAAGCGGTAGAGATCGTGGTGGAAGCGGGTCAGGCTTCCGTAAGTATGCTGCAGCGCAGAATGCGCGTGGGCTATGCCCGAGCCGGTCGTCTGATTGACGAAATGGAGCAGCGCGGCATCGTATCCGAGGCGGAGGGCGCGAAGCCCAGAACCGTGCTGATCAGCCGCGAGGAGCTCTCTCAGTTGTTTGAGGATGCCGAAAGCGCCTGAATTTGAACACATAGTACCATTTTAAGGAGTGAACCCATGGAAACCACAAAGGTCGGAATGGTATCGCTGGGGTGCGCGAAGAATCTGGTGGATTCGGAAAATCTGCTGGGTATGCTGCGCGAGCGCGGCTACGAGATCGTGCCCGATCCGGCGCAGGCGGATATCATATTTGTCAATACCTGCGGCTTTATCGAATCCGCGAAGGAGGAATCCATCGAGGCGATTTTCGAAATGGCGCAGTATAAGAAGAGTGGTCCGCTTCGGAAGCTGTTCGTAACGGGCTGTCTGGCACAGCGTTATCCGGACGCGCTGCTTTCGGAAATTCCCGAAATCGACGGCATCATGGGAGTGCGCGATTACGCGCGGCTCTACGAGATGTTGGATGACGCGAATAACGGGCTCCGCCCCTGCTATACCGCCAACGGCGCGCGCTTTTTGAATGCGCCTAGAGTGTTGACCAACGCGGGCTATTCCGCCTACGTGAAAATTTCCGATGGCTGCGATAACCGCTGCACCTATTGCGCCATACCGCTCATTCGCGGCGGCTACGCTTCCCGTCCGTTTGATGATATTGTGGCGGAATGCCGCCAGCTGGCGCTAAGCGGCGTGACGGAGCTAACGCTCATCGCGCAGGATACGTCGCGCTATGGCTGCGACTTGGGCGACGGGCACTATATGCTGCCGGAACTGTTGGAGGCGATTCATGAAATCGAGGGCGTGCATTGGATTCGCGTGCTGTACTGCTACCCCGATTCCACCGAAGATCGCCTGCTCGATACCATCGCGCGCCTGCCAAAGGTCGCGCCGTACCTCGATTTGCCCCTGCAGCATATCGACGATACGCTGCTGCGCCGCATGAACCGCCGCGGCGATTCGGAATTGATCAAAAGTCGCCTGCGCGAATGCCGCAAGCGGGGGCTGCTTGTGCGCACTACCATGATACTGGGCTTCCCGGGAGAGACGGACGAACAGTTCGAAACGCTTTTGAACTTTGTGCGCGAGCAGCGCTTTGATCGCTTGGGCGCGTTTACCTATTCGCCGGAGGACGGTACGCCCGCGGCGAAAATGCCCGATCAGGTGCCCGAGGAGATCAAGCAGAGCCGCATGGACCAGCTTATGATGCTGCAGCAGGGTATTTCCATGGAAATCAACGAGGCGCGCATCGGCACGGTATGCGAAGTGTTGGTCGATGGTCGCGACGAGGAAGGTCGCTTGTATGGGCGCAGTATATTGGAAGCGCCGGAGAGCGACGGTTGTATCTGGCTGAATGCCGAGGGTGATATTGCCCCGGGAACCTATGTGCAGGCGCGCATTATTGATGCGGACGCCTACGATTTGGTGGCGGAGGTGCTTCCCTGAACCCGACAGGAGGGCGAAAATGAATTTACCCAATCGTTTATCCATGCTCAGAATGCTGATGGTGCCGGTATTTGTGGCGTTTGCGCTGGTAGACGCGCAGTGGGCGCAATGGGTCGCGCTGCTGCTGTTCTGTTTGGCTTCGCTCACCGATATGCTGGATGGGCAGATTGCCCGCAGGCGCAATTTGGTGACCAACTTTGGCAAGTTTATTGATCCCATCGCCGATAAGCTGCTGGTCATGTCCGCGCAGGTGGTGTTGGTGGGACAGGGGCGGCTGGCATCGTGGTTGTGCATCATTATGCTGGCGCGGGAATTCGCGGTGAGCGGTTTTCGTTTGGTCGCGGCGAATTCCGGTAACGTAATCGCCGCGGGCTGGCTCGGCAAGATTAAAACCGTGCTGCAAATGGCGTCCATCATACTCCTGTTATTGCTCACACCGGTGAGCGGAGAGGGTTTGCTGGGGCAAACGGGCATAACGATTGCCAATATCGTCACCATACTCGCCGCATTCATGACCGTTTGGAGCGGCGCGGATTACATTATTCGCAATTTTGACTGCATTCGCGATATGTAAAAGGGGGCTTGCGCCATGCCGCTGTTTAGAAGGGAAGCGCCTATGCCTTCGTTCAATCCGCAAACCCATACCGTCGCCGTGCGTAAGAGCATATGTACCGGAGAGGAAACGCTCGGTCTTGTAGAAAACGCGACGGGGCGCTTCATGGATTTAAAAAAGCTGGAGAGCGATGAGGAGCTTCGCCGCTTTTGCAAACAGGCGGGCGTCGCTATGGAGAGTGTAAAGGTAATCTATTAAAGGGTTGGAATCATTCTTACTGGGGCTGTTCGCGCAACAGCCTCTTTTTTTGTGGCAAAACGGCGTAAACGAGTTAAAGAATTCGAAAAAGAAGAAAAATATAAATGAATTAACTTGAGACAAATGAATGAATATGCTATTATGCAAGTAATATAAAAAAGTTATAAAATTGGCGTTTCAATGCGAAAATCGCGTTTATACGCCAAAGACAAAAGGAGAGAGACCATGAAGAAAAGGCTGTTGGCTCTAATGAGCGCGTTGGCGATATTGGTAATGAACTGTGGGTTCCCCATTACCGCCCTGTCCGATGAAATCGAGCAGTCTGTGCAATCCGAGTCTACGCAAGAGGAAGCAATTCCGGAGATTTCGGCGAAGGAAACGGAAGAGGTCTCTCCAGAGGTACAAGGGGGGGGTAGAGCAGGCATCTGAATCCGAGGCGGAAGAGGCGGAACTGACCGAGTCGGAAGCCTACGAAGAAGCCGAGGAAGCCGATGCTGAGTCCGACCTTTTAGATGAACCGTCCATTGATTCCGCCGCGACGGAGGCGGAAATT
>JAFUAR010000364.1 GCA_017460585.1 Clostridia bacterium | reverse complement strand
TGGGAAAGCGTGAGTGTGCGGGAAGCGCCGAAATCCTCCTCGCGCGAGCAGCTTCAAATGGAGATTACCACGCTGGAAATGCGCATGAGCAATCTCGCCGTGCGCATGAGCGCGCCGAAGAAGGGCGACCATCCGCAAGCGCTTCAAGAAGAATATATGTCCCTTGCCGAAGCGCTGCGTTTGCTCAAAAAACAGCTGTAGGGTTGAGAAATTCTCGGTCTACAACACATTTCATATACAATACAATTAAACGCTATGGCGATACCGCCATGACGGATGTGTACAACTACTACAACAACCTGATTCAAATGTATGGTCGCCCTGACGACTGCGTGAAGTGCGGCAAGTGCGAACAGCGTTGTCCGCAGCATCTGAAAATACGAGATTTTCTGGCGGACGTAAAGGCGACCTTGGAAGGATAAACCATACCGTTGATTCCAAGACATTAAAACCCCGTGGATTGCATCGCCCACGGCGCGATGAATTCCACGGGGTGTGTTGTTATTCTAAGTTTAGGCAATTTGCGTAATCGAACACGGGGCGATCGTCCTGCCAATCGATTTTCATAAGACAGCAATGGCGATTCGGATCGTACAGCGGATCGCCCACGATCTTCGCATATGGGCGCGCATGGAACGCCATCACAGTCTCCCCCAGCTCGTTTTGGAAAAATGAATTATGTCCGGGACCATATACGCCCCACTCCTCATCCGTAGCGAGCACCGGTTGACGCGCCTTGCGCCATGCGTTCGGATCGAGCAAGTCCGCCTTGGCATCCGCCGTGAGCAAACCCATGCAATAGCACGCGCCCGTCGCGCTCGCGGAATAGGCGATGTATACGTGGTCTTTCCCCGCCAAAAACGCCGGGCCCTCGTTCACCCAGAAATCCACTTGCTCCCAAGCATAGCTCGGAAAGCTCAGCAGCATCTGCGGCGTCTTCAAGGCGGTGGGCGATTCCATTTCCGCAATATACAGGTTGGAAATCTTCTTGCCTACGTTCACTTTTTCCGCCCACACCGCATAACGCCTGCCAAGGTGTTCGAACACGGTCATATCCAGCGAAAAATCGTTAAAACAGAAATCGTCGGCGCGCCGGAGCATTCCCATTTCTTCCCAATGTCCCGTAAGGGGATCGGTCTGCGCGCAGCGCAGCACATAAGGGCGGATTGCCCAGATATCGTCCACATTTCCGGCGGCGAAGTAAATGTACCACGCTCCATCCAAATAGTGCAGCTCCGGCGCCCAAATGTGCACGGACATCACCCCTGAATCGTGCTTATGCCATACCTCCACTTCAGGCGCGGTTCGCAAGCCCTCCAAAGTATCGCTTTGGCGAATGACAATGCGATCGTACTCCGGCACGGATGCTGTAAAGTAATATTTTCCATTTTTATGGCGCAGTATATAAGGGTCGGCACGCTGAGCAATAAACGGTCTCTCGGCAATTTTACGCACTTCCGGCATAGCAATTCTCTCCACGCACGACATGATTAATAAAACTGGCGAATATACTCGCGCACATCCTCCTCGGTACCCATGAACGGACCCGGGGTCTCCATCTTGAGAGATACCAGCGCCGCTGCGTACAACGTAGCCGCCGCGATACCGTCCTTGTGCCTGCGCGCAAGGTAACCCGCGAACGTAGTGTCGCCGCGACCGGTGCGACCGGTCAGGTTTCTGGGCTTTAAGGGTTCGGCGTAGAAGCGCTCGCCATCGTACACGATTACTTCGGTATTGTGCGTAATCATAATCTCTTTTGCGCCCCAATCGAACAGCTGTTTTGCCGCCTCGTAGCGATCGGTCAATCCGGTAAGAATCTCCGCTTCGGCGGCATCCGTCTTGAGATAGCGAATTTGGGGCAGCAAATCCTTTTTCCGCTCCCAATCGCGAAACAGCATTTCGCCGCCCTCGTCGCGGCGCAGCAGGCACTGCACATCCACGGCGCACTCGCCGCGCTCGGCGACCGCTTCAATCATATCCTCGTTGATATCGCCCACCATTAAGCCCGCCACATGGTAAATGGAAGCCGCCGCATCCGGCAGGTCCGAGGGCTTGTAGGGCTCTATGTGCGAAATCGCCTTGCAGATGCGCCGCTCGCGATCCGCGGTGAGATAGGTATTGGAAATTGAAGTACAAGTGGCGGACGCAACCGGAAATACCTGAATCTGCGGTCGCGCTTCAAACGCTTTGACCGGATCGGCAATCTGTGCGTTCCCCTTCGCCAGCACGCCTACCCGCGCGCCGGATGCCGCCGCCGCAAAGCCCGAAGCGAGCACCGCGCCGCCGATCACCTCTTCGCGGCGACCGCCAAAGTCCGTATTGATATCCAGCGACAGCTGACCGATAATCATAATATCCAGTGAATTCACTTTTCATTTCCCCCGTTCATTAATCGCATATGCGCCAGCGCTTCCGCAACGCGCATAGTGGTAATGCCCAGCAGATCCTCTCTGCAAAGGCGATCGAAATCGTCCATATCATTCACTGTCCAGAGCGACAGCGGAATACCCGCGCTACGAAACGCCGCGATGCGCTCGCCTGACACAAACCGGTACGGCATATTGAGCGCCGCCACGCCCCGTTCCCGCATAAAGCGCGTCACCTCGTTTGCGCGCGGCAGCAGATAGCGCATATGCGCTTCGCGAGAGCGCAAAAACGCCTGCTCCAGCTCCGGATCAAGCCTGCCGGAGCGCATTGCCGCGCGAATACGCTCCGGCGAAAGCTTTGCCTCGATGTTCAAATCCTCCATGAGGGCTGCGTCGATCTCCTCCTCGGGGTGCGCTGCCAGCCAATACGCGCAAACCTCCTCCGAATTCCAGAAAACCTGCGCCGCATTGCCAATTCGCTCATCCTCGGCAAGCTTTGCTCCTGAAACGGAACCGGAGAGAATCAGCTTCGAGCGATCGAGACCTACTTCGCTCGCAACCTCCAGCACGGGATAGAGCGTTTCCGCGCCCTTCAAATCACAATTGACGCGTATGCCCGCCTCGCGCACGCGCTCCAATGCGCGCCTCAGCGGCACCGCTCCGGTATAATCCGAGCGTTCATCGTGCGAAAGCCAGAGCGCGCCGCTTGCGTCCATCCGCACGTCGATCTCCACGGCATCCGCGCCAAGTGCGACGCCGAGTTCAATGGATTCAAACGAATCGCGCGCAGTACCGTCGCAGCCGGAATGCGCCGTAATCCAAATTGCCATACTTTCCATCCTCATAGACCGTATTGCGTGGGCAACGATGCCCTGAACGCTGATCGCGCTCAGGGCAATCGGAGTTATTCGTTTTCCTCGGGAGCGTTCAGCGAATCCTCGGGCGCGTCACTCAATTCTGAAGGCGCCGCTTCCTCGTCGATATTCTCTTCGGCTTCCGCTTCGGCACGGGCAATGCCCACCAGCTTGCTGCCCTCGGCAACGCGCATCAGGCGCACACCCATGGTACTGCGTCCATGCACGGGAATATCCGCCACGGCGGTGCGAATGATGGTGCCGTCGTCGGTAATCATCAGTATATCCTCATCATCGTGCACCAGCAGCTGCGCGGTCAGCAGTCCCGCCTTCTCGCTCATCTGAATTGCTTTGATGCCCTTGCCCGAGCGACTCTGCACGCGATACGCGTCTATGGGCGTACGCTTGCCAAAGCCGTTCTCCGTAATGGAGAGCACCATCGCGCCATCCTCGACCATGGCCATATCCACCACTTCATCGTCATCCGACAGCTCGATGCCGCGCACGCCCATGGCGTTGCGCCCGATCGGGCGCATATCGGATTCAGGGAAGCGGATCGCCATGCCGTTGCGGGTGCCCAGCATCATTTCAGATTGCCCGTGCGTCAGCCGCACGCCGATTAGATCGTCATCCTCGCGCAGCACCAAGGCGATCAGGCCCGATTTGCGCAGGTTCATAAATTCGCTGAGCGCGGTGCGCTTCACCGTACCCTTCTTTGTGCCCATGACCAAATAGCAGCCCTCCGCCGCTTTGTCTCTGGGCAGCGGCAGCATGGTGGTCACCTTTTCGCCCGGGTCGATCTGCAGCAGGTTCACAATCGCGGTGCCGCGCGCGGCGCGCCCCGCCTCGGGAATCTCGTAGCAGTTCAGCTGGTACACGCGTCCGCGCGTGGTGAAGAACATGAGCGGATCATGGGTGGAAATGACCACCAGTTGCTCCACGTAATCGTCCTCGCGCGTGGTGGTGCCGATAATGCCCTTGCCGCCGCGTTTCTGGGCGCGATAGGTGGTCTTGGGCAAGCGCTTTACGTAGCCCATGTGGGTCATGGTAACGACCATATCTTCCTCATCGATCAGGTCGAGCATATCAATCTCGCCCTCGATGGAGGAAATCTCCGTGCGGCGCTCATCGGCGTACTTGCGCTTGATCTCAAGAATTTCATCCTTAATGATGCCCAGAACCATGCCCTCGTCCGAAAGCACCTGCTTATAATAGGCGATCAGCTTTTGCAGCTCCGCGTATTCGGCTTCCAGCTTATCGCGTTCCAAGCCGGTCAAGCGCTGCAGGCGCATATCCAATATCGCCTGCGCCTGACGCTCGCTCAGCGCAAAGCGCTCCATCAAGCCCTCGCGCGCTTCCTGCGTGGTACGGCTGGCGCGAATGAGCGCGATCACTTCGTCAATATTGTCCAGCGCGATCAGCAAGCCTTCCAATATGTGACTGCGCGCCTCCGCCTTGTCTAAATCGTACTTCGTTCTGCGGCGAATCACATCCTCCTGATGTTCCACATAGTGGTGAATCATCTGCTTGAGCGAGAGGATCTTCGGCTCGCCGTCCACCAGCGCCAGCATAATCGCGCCGAAGGTGTCCTGCAGCTGGGTGTGCTTATACAGCGTGTTGAGCACCACGTTGGCGTTTACATCGCGCTTCAGTTCAATAACGATGCGCATACCGCTGCGGTCGGACTCATCGCGAATGTCGGAAATACCCTCCACGCTCTTCTCGTGGACCATTTCGGCAATCTTTTCAATGAGGCGCGCCTTGTTCACCATATAGGGAATTTCGGTCACGACGATGCGCTGCCGTCCGGCGCTCATCTCCTCGATTTCGCTCTTGGCGCGCACGACAATTTTGCCCTTGCCGGTATGATAGGCATCATAAATGCCCCTACGCCCCAATATCACGCCGCCGGTGGGAAAATCCGGACCCTTGATGTGCTGCATCAGGTCGTCCACGGTGCAATCCGGATTGTCCAGCATACAAACCACGCCGTCAATCACTTCGCCCAAATTGTGCGGCGGAATGTTTGTCGCCATGCCTACGGCGATACCGGAAGAACCGTTCACCAGCAAATTGGGGAAGCGGCTGGGCATTACCGCGGGCTGCATGAGCGTTTCATCGAAGTTGGGGTAGAAATCGACCGTTTCCTTGTCGATATCGCGAATCATCTCCATGGAAAGCTTGGAGAGGCGCGCTTCGGTATAACGCATTGCCGCCGCGCCGTCGCCATCCACGGAGCCGAAATTGCCCTGCCCGTCGACCAAAGGCGCGCGAATGGTGAAATCCTGCGCCAAACGTACCATCGCGTCGTACACCGAACTGTCGCCGTGGGGGTGATACTTACCCAGCACGTCGCCCACGATACGCGCGGATTTGCGGTATGGCTTATCCGGCGTAACGCCCAGTTCGTTCATAGAATACAGTATGCGACGGTGCACGGGCTTCAGACCATCGCGCACATCGGGCAGCGCGCGGCTAACGATGACCGCCATCGCGTAAGAAATGAACGACTTTTTCAGTTCATCTTCAATATTCAGCGGTGTAAGATGACCAATGTTCTTATCATCCATTAAAGGTTACTCCTTTATCGAGAGTGCGCCTGCATATTGAGGCTGCCGTAAAACTATATATCCAAATCCGCCACTAGCTTAGCGTTCTGTTCAATGAACTCCTTGCGCGGTTCCACCTTGTCTCCCATCAGCAACGTAAACAGCTCGTCCGCCGCGATTGCGTCCTTCATCTCTACGCGGAACATATTGCGCGTTTCGGGATTCATGGTCGTATCCCACAGCTGTTGGTAGCTCATTTCGCCCAAGCCCTTGTAGCGCTGTATCTCGGGCTTGGCGTCGCGCCCCATCTCGTCCAGCAGGCGCTGCAGCTGCGCGTCGGTATACACGTACTGTTCGGACTTGCCGCGCGTCACCTTATAGAGCGGCGGCTGCGCCGCGTACACATAGCCGTCTTCAATCAGCTGCGGCATAAAGCGGTAGAAGAACGTGAGCAGCAGTATGCGAATGTGGTTGCCGTCCACATCGGCATCGGTCATACACACAATGCGGTGGTAACGCAACTTGGAGGGATCAAAATCCTTGCCGAAGCCCGCGCCAAAGGCGGTGATCATCGCCTTGATTTCCGCGTTTGCCAGCGCCTTGTCAATGCGCGTTTTTTCCACGTTGAGTATCTTGCCGCGCAGGGGCAAAATCGCTTGAAAATGCCTGTCCCTGCCCTGCTTGGCGCTTCCGCCCGCGCTGTCGCCCTCCACAATGAATATTTCGCACTTGGAGGGATCGCGTTCGGAGCAATCCGCCAGCTTGCCGGGCAGCGCCGCTGATTCCAGAGCCGTCTTTCTGCGAGTCAGGTCGCGCGCCTTGCGCGCCGCTTCCCTCGCCCGCGCGGCGGACAGGCACTTATCCAGCACCGCGCGCGCAGCGGAGGGCGTTTCCTCAAAGTAGGTCGCCAGCTTATCGCTCACAAGGGAATCTACCAGCGGTCGAATTTCCGAATTGCCTAGCTTGGTTTTGGTCTGTCCCTCAAACT
>JAFUAR010000363.1 GCA_017460585.1 Clostridia bacterium | reverse complement strand
GGTATGGTCAATATTGAGCGAACCAAAGTCAAGCAGCCTCATGGAAAAGCCTCCTCACTTTGATGACATAATGATTTTTCACGGGCGAACCTCGAGGCTGTGGAAGGCGCAATGTCCCTTTTCCAGCCCCAGACCAATCGCTCCGTTGAGATACGGATGATCTTCATCCTTCGTTTGAATGAGTACAATACCGTTTTCGTTCAACACCGTAAGGCAATTGCCATCGCAGCGCAGCGACAGCGTAATCGCCTTGCCGCAGCTCCATGCGTACTCCGTTTCGTCGAGCACCTGATAGTGCGTATCTACATTTTTCACCAGCTGCAGCCGGTTTTCCCCCGTCAGGCGAACGCCGTAGCTGCGGCACGCGCCCTGCACGCGCCCCATAAACTGGTGGCATTCACCCACCACAGGCGTAAGCACGCCGGTTACGGTGTAATCCTTCCAGTCCACATCGCCGGTATACGCCTCGGCAAAGTCCGCGCCGGAGCCGTGCAGCGCGCCGTTTTGCAAATACCACAAGCCCTTGAGGCGCGCGATTTGGCGAATTTCGCGGTGCATGAAGTTCCAGCGTTCCTCCACCTCGCGGGAGAAATCCACCGTATAATTGGGTTTGCCGGAGAAGTCCACATCGTCCACATAGACAATCAGCCAACCGCGCCAGCCTTCGATTCGTTCGAACAATATGCCTGCCCGTTCAATCAGACCGCCTTCAATGGCGGGAATATCCAGCTTCAAATCCGTCCATTCTCCTACGGTCAGCGATTTGGCTTCGCCCAGTATGCGCTCGCCAGTGCGGGAATCATAGGCAAAGGCGCGGGCGTTGTATTTCCCGCCGCTCTCCCCATCCAAGCATACGCGCGCAGTCACGGTCTGCCCCGGGTAAAGTATGGGCGAGAAGAAAGGATCGTAGCGGCTGTCGGTAAAGTCCTCGGGGTGATAATAGGTCTTATGGTACACCTCGACCAAATCTTCATCCATAGATATAGAAGCCTTGAGGCAGCGCCCGCCGTTTTCACTCTCCACGTTGCGCAGGTTGTACCTTCCCGCGCCGTTTACGCGGAACGCATGGGTGGATCCGGGCAGGTCGAAATTGAAGCGAGCGGCTTTCCCTTCCAGAATATTCGCCCAGCGCTCGGGATAGGGCTCCCCATTCAGCCGGTAAGCGATGCGCGCCATGTAGTAAACGTTGTTGGGCACGTCCATAATATTCAGGCTGCCTATTACACTGGAACAAACCAGCAAATCGTGTATCTGGCGCAGCCAGCGTTCCTCATCAATGCCCTCAAGCCCCACAAACACGCCCATAATCGCGCCTACGTTGCCGGTAGTGCAATCGGTATCCCAGCCGCACATATTGCATATGCCGATGGTTTTGGTGAAATCTCCCTCGCCGTAGAGCATGGATAGAATCATTACCGCGGAGTTGGGAATAATATGGCACGCGCCGGGATACTTATCGTACCCGTAATGATCGTGCACGAACTGGAAGCAGTCGCGCCACTGATTCTGGTTGGGGTGCGCATCGTAAAACGCAAACACATCCTTCGCCATGCGCACATACTCGCAATCGGCGGGAAGCAGGGAAAGACCCCTTTCCACCACCGAACGAATGCTGCGGTTCACAAACGCCTCGGCAATACAAGCCGCCACGAATATGCCGCCGTAGATTCCCTCGCCATCGTGCGATACGCTCGCCGCTTTGCGGGCAAAGCGACCGGCGCGTTCGGGGTTGCCGGGATTCACCAGCCCCCAAGTATCGATGAAAATCTGACCGCCGATCTGCTCGGCGACCGTGCTGCCATTCTGCTCAATGGATCCGGACCGCGGGGCGGGAATGCCTGCGCGCAGGTTCAGGTAAGCGGTATGCTCGGTAGAAACGCCGTAGCCTCCCCACCAGTAGAAGCCGTGTTCATAGGGCGTATAGTTGAGCCATGTCTTACCAATTTGCTCCGCGGTGAGCTCTTCGGAACAGGTGTAATCCTCCAGAGCGCGCAGGAAGAACATGGGTCCGTTCGTATCGTCATCGGCCGCGAATTCATTGTAATCCACAATATAGCTGTATACATCCTCGCCAAGCACGCTGCGTATTTTCGCGTAGTCCCAGCCCTCAATCGGCGCGCCAAGGCGCACGCCCACAATTTTACCCAACCATCCGGCGTAGCACCGCTCCAGATAGTCCGCGCAAATTTTCATTTTCTTCCTCCTCCTTCACTGTCGATCAACCCTTAATACCGCTCATTACAATGCCTTCAATAAAGTATTTCTGCGCGAACAGGAACACCACAATGACCGGAATGGTGGTGACCACCGCGCCGCACATCATATTGGACCACATGGATACATAGTTTCCCTTGAATTTGCTCAACCCCAGCGACATGGTCCACAGCTCCGTTTTGTTCAAGTAGAGCATGGGGCGCAAAAAATCGTTCCAAGTGCCCATAAAGCAGAACAGAATGAGCGTCATAATCGCGGGTTTGGAATTCTTCATTATAATTTCAAAGTAAATTCGCGGATAGCCGCAGCCGTCAATCATGGCGGCGTCTTCCAATTCGCTGGGAATGGACAGGAAGAACTGCCGCAGCATGAACACCGCGAACACGCTGAACGCGCCGGGAATAATCAAACTCAGGTGCGAATCGATCCAGCCCAAATCGCGGATTATGGAAAAGGTCGGAATCATGGTGACCTGATAGGGAATCATCATTGTGCTCAAATAAATGATGAACACCACGTTCTTCGCCTTATATTCCAAGCGGGAAAGCGCGTATGCCGCCGTTGACGCCACAAACACCTGCAGCACAATGCTGAGCACGGTAATTTTCAGCGTATTGAAAAAGTACAGTCCCCATGGCGCCATCTCGAAGGTGGTTACGTAATTCTGCCAAAGCCACTTGGTCGGCAGCCACTTCAGCGGCACGGCGAGCATTTCGCCATCCGTCTTAAAGGAGCTCAGAATCATCCATATGAAGGGCAGCACCATGGTTACGCTGACGAGCGCTAGGAAGAAATGCGTCAGCGACAGCCGAACGACCTTTCGCACGCGATAAGCGCCGGAGGTCTTATAATCATTGCGCACAGTCATTTTGCTTCCCTCCCGTCAGTTCTTGGCGTTGCTGGAAATACGCAGCTGCGCCAAACTGATAATCATAATCACAATGAACAGCAGATACGCCATAGCGGACGCATAGCCCTGCTTGAAGTATTCAAACGCGTTCTTATAGATCAAGTAGCTGATGGTCTGCGTAGCCTTGGCGGGACCGCCGCCGGTGAGCATATAGATTTGATCGAACGCCTGAAAAGAGCCGATCGAGTTGTTAATGAGCACAAACGTAATGGTGGGGCGCAGGCTGGGTATGGTAACGTGCCAGAACTTATCCCACGCGCCCGCGCCGTCGATCTCCGCCGCCTCAAACAGCGCGGAGTTTACGCCCGTTAATCCGGCGAGGAATATAACCACGTTGGTGCCCAAGCCCTTCCACACGGTAATGAATATAACCGTAGGCATTGCCTGCGTAACGCTTCCCAGCCATTTCTGCGGTGGAATGCCCAAATGCCCCAATAGCGAATTGGCAAGTCCGTTATTCGCGTTGAACACCAGCTGCCATACCACCGAAACGGCGATCATACTCACGACCGTGGGCATGAAGAAACAGGTACGGTAAAAGTTTTTCAAATGAATTTTCTGGTTGAGCACTACCGCCACGAATATTGCCAGCAGGCAGCCCAGCGGCACCGTGCCCACGGCGAAGTAGAGCGTATTCCAAAGGGAACCCAGAAATTCCTTGTTGGTCAGCAGCTTCGTATAGTTCTTGAAGCCCACGAATTGATACGCCCGCACGCCGTCGTAATTGGTAAAGCTGTAAATTGTGGACATGACCACGGGCCAAATGACGAATACGATGAAGCCGAGGATTGTGGGCAGCAGAAACAGGAACGCCCAAAATCCCACCCGTTGAGTAATCGGCTTTTTATACTTCTGTGCGGGAACAGCATTGCCGGTTTTCCGCATACCACCAACTCCAATTCAAGTCGTTTTTGGGTAAAAAAGGGGAATGCCCTTGGGAAAAGAGCATTCCCCCAATCAGACATTAGCCGTAAATCGAGTCCAGCGCCTCTTCCAGCGTTTCCACAGCGAAATCGTTGAAGTTGTTCAGCGCCTCTTCCGGCGACTCCAGACCCAGAACCATGGAGTTGAGCTCCGCCATGAGCGCGGTATTGATCTCATCCTCGGCCACGGAGAAGCTGTCGCCCTGCTCGATGAACTCGTTAGCCTTTATGAAGGCTTCCACGTTCTCGGGGAAATGGGAATCCACGATCAGCTGGTTGGCTTCCTCATCGTACGCAGAGGGCAGCGCCATGTTGTACTTGGCAACGATCATCTGTCCTTCGTGACCGGTCAGGAACTTGAGCAGCTCCCACGCGGCGTCCTTGTTGTTGGAACCGGAGTAAATGCCCCAGTTCAGAATGCCGGCGCGGTTGGTACGGGTGCCATCGGTGCTCAAAGGCGACATTACGACATCCCAGTTGAAGTTCAGCGGCTCGTCGAGGTAGGTGGGCAGGTTCCACAAGCCGGCGGCGTCCATCGCCAGCAGCTGGTTGCGGAACGCCTGATCAAACGCCTTGCCCATCGCGGTAATTTCGGAGGGAGTGGGGCAAATCTTGTCTTCCAGATAGGCGTTGGCAAAGAAGGTGAACGCCTCCAGCGCCTTGTCGTAATTCTCGGGCTGCGCCGTCCAAATCTGGGTGGCGTCTTCATTGTATACTTCAACGCCCATGCGGCTGAGGACCATCAGCGCCTGATCCGCCCAACCCATTACGTTCTGACCGTACACACCGTCCGCGGCGCCCGCGCTGGAAATGCTCTTGCACGCCTCGTACCACTGCTCAAAGGTCCAATCATCGGTCGGCAGCTCCACGCCGTACTTCTCAAACAGATCCTTGTTGTAGTAAATCAGATAGGGGCTAACCTCCTGAGGCAACGCGTACAATTCGTCCTGCCATGTATCCAGCGCCAGCAGGCTCGGATAGAAGTAATCCAGATAGCCTTCGCCCTCGCGCGCTACGTACTCGCCCAGGGGCTCCAGCACGCCGCGGCTAGCATAGGTTACGATATTCTCGTTGATGTACAGAATGTCCGGAGCGGCGCCGGAGCTAATCAGGGTCATGGTCTTGGTCACGCGGTCGTCGCCAAGGTCGATCCATTCCACGGAGTACTGCGGATTCAGCTCGCAGAACAGGTCGCCAGTCTCCTTGCGAAGGGCGATTTCAGAAGCGCTGCCGGAAACGGCAATGGTGATGGTGGTTTCGCCATCCGCCGAGGCGGTGAAAGCGAATACCGACATCAGCAGAGTAGCTACGAGTACCAAAGATAAGAACTTGCGCATGGGTATACCTCCTTACTATATTGTTGACCGCTTTCAGCGGACAAAGGAACCAAGGGATGCGCGAGGCTCCGCACTGGAGCCGCGCACGCACAGCGCGTTGGGAATTTCCTGACGCACGGGCGCGCTGCGCTCGCCGTTCAAGCGACGCAGCATCATATTGAATGCGCGTTCGGCGAAGTATTCGCCGTCGTTTTCCACCGTAGTCAGCGGCGGACTGGAGAGGTCGGCATAGGGAATATCGTCCATACCGGTTACGGAAATATCCTGCGGTACCCGTAGACCCGCATCGTTCAACGCGCGAATCACGCCCAGAGCGACCAGATCGTTAGCGCAGCATATTGCTGTGGGCAACGGATCGAGCGCCAAAATGCGGCGCCCCGCTTCGTAACCTCCCGCCTGATTGAAGCTGCTCTGAAATATGGCGTTCTCCTGACAGGGCATTCCATGCTGATCCATGGCGTATACATACCCCTTCAAGCGGCTTTTGCCAATGAGCGTACCCGGCGTACCGCCTGCGAATACGATGTGCCTATGTCCCAGCGCAATGAGGTGATCGACCGCCAAATTCGTGCCGCCCAAATGGTGAACCACCACCGTGTCAAAGGGCATTCCCTCTTCAAAGGCATTTAAGCCAACCGTGCGGTATTCCGTTTCCTCGAGCAGCTGCATCGCGCGGGGATTGGAATCGATGGTGGCGAAAAACACGCCGTCGGCGGACATTTGCCGCGCCAGCATCAGTGCCTCCAGCTCGCGACTTTGTTCCGCCTCCGAATCAAACAGCATAATCGCAAAGCCGTTCTCCTGCGCCAAATGCTGCAGCTTTCTGGCGATGCGCGAATAAAAGGGGTTGGCAATATCCGGAACGATCAGCAGAAACATCCCCGTGCGCCGCGTCTTCAATCCGCGCGCCAGCATACTGGGCACATAGCCCGTTTCCTCAATCGCGCTGCGGATCAAATCGGCTGTGGAATCGTTTACATAACCGCTCTGATTAATGAACCTAGATACTGTCGCCACCGAAACGCCGGCTACGCTGGCAATATCCTTAATCGTAGGTCCCCGTTTACTCATGTCATCACCATATCCCAATTCCGGATGCCCAAACCATCCAATGTGAAAACGTTACCACATCTTTCTGAAAACAAAATACCACATCACGCTCATAATGTCAATAGTAATTTTGCATTTTTCGCCAATTTTTCCTCGGTTCATTTTCAGCGCAGGTTAAGCCGCGATCAAAATTGTGGCGGTTTCCCTCTTTTTCACGCCATCAATTGCCTGCGGCACCGATTCTGCGCATATCAATACGCCCCGCGCACGATTGGCGCAGGGCGTTGGAATGTTGTCAAAGTCCACAGACTTCCCAAACTATTTCATTGTCTTCTTGAGCAGGTCGCAGAGCTCGTCTACCGCTTCATCCTTGCCCGCGCGGATATCATCCACCACGCAGGAGTGAATATGGCTGGACAGCAGCTCCTTGTTGAAGGCGTTCAACGCTGCCTGAACGGCGCTGACCTGCATCAATACATCCACACAGTAGCGGTCTTCCTCGATCATCTTACGTATGCCCGCCACCTGACCGCCAATGCGGTTCAGCCGCGTGGTCAAATTGCGAATTTCCTCTTCGGAACGCTGCTTATGGCGCTGGCAGCAGCACGACTCGTCCATAGCCGCTCCTCCCCTCTCGCGGGCAAAGGTTCATTCAATGCCCTTTACCGTGTAATCCTTGGCTTCGACCGCCTGCTTGAGCACGTCGTTCGCCACATCTCCGCTCAGGGAGACCACCGCGGTGCCCGCGGTATGGCTCACGGTCGCGTTCTCCACGCCGCCAATCGCTTCCAGCGCCTTCTTCACGGTCGCCTCGCAATGCGCGCACATCATACCCTCAATTCGAATCGTCTTTTCCATGGTCGTTCCTTTCCCGCCGATTTCGGCGCTTTCATAATTCCGGTCGTGCGGCAGCAAATACCCCTCCGCGTCCGTTTCGACCGGCTTGCGAAGCTTCCGATCTTTGGAAGCATCGTACAGCTTAAACAGGTTGAGCCGCAGCGCGTTCATCACCACGCAGAAGCTCGACAGGCTCATGGCGGCGGCGCCCAGCATGGGGTTCATGGTAATGCCGAACGCGTGAATGTACGCGCCCGCCGCCGTGGGAATGAGCAGCACGTTGTAAATCAACGCCCAGAACAGATTTTCTACGATATTGCGATAGGTGGCGCGGCTCAGGCGAATCGCCGCCGCCGCGTCGGTTAAGCGCGACTTCATCAGCACCACGTCCGCCGCGTCTATGGCGACGTCCGTGCCCGCGCCGATGGCGATGCCGATGTTCGCGCGGGTGAGCGCGGGCGCGTCGTTAATGCCGACGCCCACCATCGCCACGGTGCCCTTCTCCTGCAGCTGGCGAATGACCGCCTCCTTGCCGTCCGCCAGTACGCCCGCGATCACCTCGTCCACGCCCGCCTGACGCCCGATGGCCTCCGCCGTGCGGCGATTGTCGCCCGTGAGCATGACCACGTGAATGCCCATGCCACGCAGATCGCGAATCGCCTCGGCGCTGTCGGGCTTGATGGCGTCCGCTACGGCGATGCAGCCCAGCGCCTCGCCATCGCGCATGAAGTAGAGCGGAGTCTTGCCGTCCGCGCTCAGCCGGTCGTACGCCTCGCGCAGACGCGGGGAGAGCTTCGTCTTGCCGCTGATAAACGCGTAGCTGCCGCCGGTTAAGGTATGCCCCTGATAGCTGCCCGTAAGCCCGTTGCCCGGCAGCGCGCGGAAATCATCCGCCGCGGCGGTCTCGTTCGGAGCGTGGCGCAGCACCGCCTTTGCCAGCGGGTGTTCGCTCCTGCGCTCCAAGGCGCAGGCAAGGCGTATGAGCTCCGCTTCGCTCACGCCGTCCGCGCAAATCACATCCGTCACCTGCGGCTCGCCGGAGGTGATAGTGCCGGTCTTATCCAGCGCCACAATTTGCACATTGCCGGTTTCCTGCAGCGCGCCGGCATTCTTAAACAATATGCCGTTGCGCGCGCCCACGCCGTTGCCCACCATAATCGCCACGGGCGTCGCCAAACCGAGCGCGCAGGGGCAGGATACCACCAGCACCGATATGGCACGCGCCAGCGAGAAGCCCACGGGGCGACCCACCGCCAGCCATATGACCAGCACGATGAGCGACAGTACGATTACCGCCGGCACGAATATGCCGGAAATGGTATCCGCCAGCTTGGCGACGGGCGCCTTGGTCGCCGCGGCGTCCGAGACCATTTGAATAATCTGCGCCAGCGTGGTATCCTCGCCCACGCGGGTCGCCTCGCAGCGCAGAAAGCCGGATTGGTTCAGCGTGGCGGAGGATACGGGATCGCCCGCCGCCTTATCCACGGGCAAGCTCTCGCCGGTGAGCGCCGCCTCGTTGACCGCGCTCTCGCCCTCTAGCACGATACCGTCCACGGGTATGTTCTCGCCCGGGCGCACCACGAAGATATCGCCCTTGCGCACGTCGTCTACGGAAACGGTGGTCTCCACGCCGTCGCGCACCACGTTTGCGGTCTTTGGCGCGAGCTTCATCAGGCTCTTGAGTGCGTTGGTGGTTTTACCCTTGGAGTACGCCTCCAGCATTTTGCCCACGGTGATGAGCGCCAATATCATGGCGGCGGCTTCAAAATAGAACTCCATCATGTAGCTCATGACGGCTTCGGCGTTGCCATCCACCTGCGCGCGGGTCATGGCGAAGAGCATTACGGTAGAATAGCCGAACGCCGCCGCGGACCCCAGTGCGATGAGCGCGTCCATATTGGGCGCTCTGTGCAGCAGGCTTCTGAACCCGCTGACGAAGAATTTCTGGTTGATGACCATAACGGCCGCGGCGAGCAGCAGCTGAATCAGCCCCATCGCCACGTGGTTATCATCGAAGAAGTGCGGCAGCGGCCAGCCCCACATCATATGACCCATCGAGAAGTACATGAGCACCAGCAAAAAGCCCACCGAGGCGATCAGGCGCTTGCGCAGGCGCGGCGTTTCCGTATCGCGCAGCGCTTCCTCCTCCGCCGCGAGCTTGGCGGAGATGCCCTTGGACGACTTCTCCTCGCCCTTGGGAGACGCGCCGTAGCCCGCGTTGACCACCGCGCGGATGATCTCCGACGGTGCGGCGGTGCCCTCCACGCCCATGCTGTTGGTCAGCAGCGACACCGAGCAGCTGGTTACGCCCGGCACCTGACTAACCGCCTTCTCCACGCGCGCCTGACAGGCGGCGCAGCTCATTCCAGTAACGACATATTGATCCATGGGAAACAGTCCTCCAAAGAAAAGATATACCCCCTAACCGTATTGCGCGTGTATTATACCATTAGGGGGTATACCTGTCAAGTGGTCATAGGAAAAAATAATGGATGAGGCATGGAAGCGGTTACTGTTCCGCCTACGGCTTCACAGTAAGAGGACACTTGGTCCGCGTCCTCGCGGCGTACATGCCGCCGCTGCGGATTGAAAGTCGGGGATTGCGATTCCCGACACCCCCCATGGGTGAATTGTAACTGGAAGCGTGCAATTGTAAACGCGGCGACCGCATAGCGCAGGTTCAGCGGCGCGTAGTTGCCGCGAGTATGAAACCATGGTGGAGCGATTGAAGAAGCGCCGCCCGTTGAAGGCGACGCTTTCCGTATACACAATGCTTCAAGCTTTATTTCATGCACTCGCTCACCCAAGCGATAAAGTTTTCCGTAGATGCGCCTGTGCGCTCCGCCTCGGTGTGCCCCTGCCCCCATACGGTTTCAAAATCCACCTGAGTTTCTTCGCTGTACGCGGCGGCAGCCAGCGCCAAATCAATTTCGGTGCACAGCGCGGTATCTCCCTGCTCAATGCCGGTGCGAATGCGCCAATACACGGCGGGCTCGCTCGTTTGATAGCCCTCATACGCGGGAGACAGGTAGTACATGGGGTTGTACATATTCACGCGTACATCCACCGTATTGCCCAGCGCGTCCTGCTTTTCTAGGTCGGTGCGGAATGCCTCCTCGTATTCGCCGCCGACCACGAGCTCCCCTAAAATCGCGTCGAAGTGCGCGCCGTTTCCATCGCCATAGCCAAAGAGAATGTTCTCGCCCTGACCGGCATCCAGCTGATCAAAGGCGGCGATTCCCTTCGAGGCGTTCTTGAGCGCCTTGGTGAAATCCGCAATGCTAGTGATGGTTACCTCGTTGGTCTCCTCGTCCCATACGACCCATTCGCCGTTGGCGTTCAGCGCGTCAATGTAATCCCGCTTCGTTTCATAGGTCCCGCTCAGGGAAAGCGCGGAAGCGGCGCTCTCCGCGCGCGCAATGCCATCCATTTCCTCGTATGCGGGGGATTCGGACTGCTCCATATCCGGTCCGCCGAAGCCGCCTTCCGGCATTTCGCCGTTGCCAAAGTCCGGCTTTTCTCCGTTCATGGGTCCGCCGAAGCCGCCGAAGTTCCCATCGGGCATACCGCCGCCAAAGTTGCCGCCCATGCCGCCGCGTCCACCCATTCGACCGCCAAACCCGCCGGACGACGCCGCGGTATACGGGAACTCGGTATCGCTTAGGAAATGCTCCAGCGAGGTTTCAATCGCGCCCTTGATATAATCATAATAGGTTCCGCTCTGCCAAATGCCCGTTTCGCTTTCGGTCAAAGTAAGCGGGGTCCCTTCCTCATCCGTGAGCCCCAGTTGGTTGATATATTCCGCAAACGCCAGCGCCATTTGGTCGGAATATGCCTGCTCTTCTTCGCTGAGATTACTGCGGGTATTGCCCATATTCCATTCGTACGCTTCATCCGCAATATCCAAGTTGGTAATCGGACACCAGCACATACTGCCCTTCACCGCGTCGCTCTCGGTCATGACTGCGCCGATCTCTTCCAGATAGGGATTGTACAGGCTGCTGTTGCCCGTGGCGCCAAGCAACGCGCTCTGCGCGCCGCCGCCGCTCATGCCTAGGGAAAATATGCTGTCCAGATCGCCCGGGAGCAAATCGGCATTGTAGCGGGCATAGCGAATGGCCGCCTTAAAATCCGTTACCCCCGCGGGCGCGCCCGCGTCGCGACCGCGCGCGCCGGCAAAGAGCACGATGATGCCCGCGTTCGTATAATCCGAAATGCTGCCATAGCCCATGGAGCTCGTGTAATCGGTGGGCGCCGCCATGGCGGAATATCCGGGGGTATTGACCGGAATGACCGCGGGGGCGGTCGTAGCGGTGTATTCGCCCACGGAACCCGTTTCGTTCAGGGTACAGGTATAGGTTCCGTCGCCGTTATCCTGTGCATTGAAGTATGCCCCGGGCACAAAAATACCCATGGTTTCGTAGCCGCTGTCCGCGGGCGTCGCCGCGTAGGAGAGCCCAACCTGCCAGTATACGTCGTCCGCCGCCTCATATTGCCATTTTGACATATCCAATTTGGCAGGCACGGTTTCTTCCTCCGCCAATGCGCACGCGCCAATGCCAAACGCCAAAGCAGCGGTCAAAAGCACTGAAATCAGCTTCTTCATAAAGGATATCCTCCTATTCTGTATTGATATCCGGTCTTACGCTTTCGCTGCTCGATATCGATTGTATTATAATATCGTTTTCTTAAAAAAAGCTTGAAAACTGGTGAAAAATAAAGAATTGCGCACTGATTTAAACGAATGAACAATTTCCCATTGACAATTTATCCAATGTGCCCTATAATAATACTTGTTTGAAGGATAATATCCTGGGATGTGCGTTAGCCAATGCTTTTACCCACAGATTCATAAAAGGATTCCGCGTCGGTCTGCGGATGTCAGGCCCCCGATCTTTGATCGCTAGGGGACGGCAGAACACAGTCGCAGGTTTCCGCCCTGCCTGAGAGGCGGGTGAAAAAGCAGCGGCGGACGGCAATCTTGGGATACTTCGGAGCTCTTGTCAGGGCTCCGCTTTTTTTGTATTTGTGCAAACGGAGGCGTTCCGCATAAGGGGAATGCGCCTAATGTAAACAACCAATTCTGCAAGGTCTGCTAACGCAGAAAGCAAGAGACCCGCCGTTTTCGGCGAGTCCCTTGCGGTTGCGGGCTGATCAGCGGTCTGGGTACGTTCCGCATAGCGGAACGCGCCAAGCGAATGGAAATGATATGAACGCCCCTTTACGCCGCCGGCTTCAGCCGGTCGTCCGCGTAGCGGGAGGAGAGCAGCTGGCGCGCCGCGCCCACGCATTCCGCCATAGCGCTGCGGGCGCTGTCCGTACTGCGACCGGAGCGGAAGGCCGCGTCGTACGCGTCAAAGGCGCGGTCAAACGCGGAAACATCGTCTACGCTGAGCAGCTCGTAGCGGCTGCCAAAGGCGCTGGCGATGGCGGTATTCAGCGATACCGCCGAGGTATAGTAGCGCCGCATGGCGGGCAGCACGCCTTCCTGCAAATCCTGCCCGGGCACATCCACCTGATCGAAGGTTTGGCAGAGCATATAGACCTGCGAATACAATTCCGAGCCGATTTCATTTCTGGCGGATGTATATTCTTTTTGTATATTCGTTCGCATAATGATGGTTATGCAAAGCGCAATCAGCAGCGCGAGCACCGCGCAGCCGCCCGCCAGCAGCAGCCTTTTTCGCGCATCTAAAGCGGATATTTTCGGCATTTTCAGGGTTTTTCGTTTCATGAGCTTCTCCTTCTCGCGGCGCTGTTTTTCGCGCCTGTTCTCCACTCCCAAAAATGAATATACAATGTATACGCATATATTAATACGCCGAATTTCAATAAAATCCTGCATATCAATTATGAAATGTTTCCATGAAAGCGCGCCGTTTTCGCCATAGTTTGAGCATATTCAAATGAATTCAGCAATAGGCATACGCAATTCATTCGTATTTATGTAACAAATTGTTCGGTAAATGAAAATAATGTAGAATGCATATTCAATAAAAAAGTCGCCCGAACAGATCGAGCGACATTTTCCGTTCAGCCCTTTACGGGCTCCTCAGTAAGGGTTCTGGTCATTTGGTTGCGGGCTTCGCTGTAGGCGCGCACAATATCCTGCAGCAGCTCAGCGTGGTTGAAATCCTGCGCGTAGACCAAATTGATTTCGCGCACCATCGTCAAATTTTCGATGGGCAGCACCACAATTTTTTTCTTGCGCAGCTCATCCATACACGCGCTTCGCGCCAGCACCGACACGCCAAAATCTCTGCGGATTAAATCCTTTATGGTGGCGATATTGTCGATTTCGAGCACCACGTTAAAATCATCCAGATGCAGGTTGCGGCTCTCCAGCGAGGAAACCAGCAGCGTTCGCGTGCTGGAGGAGGGCAAGCGCAGTATGAGCTTCTCTTTTTTTAAATCGTCTATGGTCACCATGGTGCGCCGCGCCAGCGGGTGGGTGGGCGATACCGCCAGCACCAGATAGTCCGTATCCAGCAGCTGGCAGTGCAGCGTGGGGTCGGATACGCGCCCCTCTACTACGGCGAGATCCAGCTCGTAATTGTGCAGCTTGACGCAGAGGTTATCGATGGTATCGGTAATGATCTTGATGGAGACCTTTTCGTGCTGGTCCACATAGCGCGCAAACGTTTCCGGTATGGCGTTGCTCTCGGCGGTGTGGGTAATGCCCACGGTCAGCGCGGTCATCTGCCTGCGCTCGCTCTTGAGCTCCGAAACCAGATTGTTGTACAGCGATTGCATACGCCGCGCGTAGCGCACCACGATTTCGCCCTCGCGCGTCACGTGCAACGCGCTGTGGGAACGCTCGAATATGCGCACGCCAAAATCCTTTTCCAGCGCGCGAATGTGCTGGCTCACCGCGGGCTGCGTAAGCGAAAGCCGCTCCGCCGCCCGCGTGAAGTTGCCGGTTTCGTATACCTCCAGCAATGAACTGAGCTTGGGATCCATCATAGCGTCGATCCTCCGATTATCGCCGCTGGGCGGCGCTTCCATCCTTCCCCGCCTTTCGCGTTAGTCGTCGTACTCCAGCCCCACGGAATCATCCATCAGGTTGGTACGGTTCTTAAGGAATTCCACAAACAGTATAATGGCAATAATGCAGCACACGATATCGGCAATGGGAGTCGCCCATACAATGCCGAAGATCGGAATAATGCCGTTCAGAATGAACATCATGGGAATATCCAGCACGCCCTTGCGCAGAATCGCCAGTACAAAGCTGCGCAGACCGTTTCCGGTGGCCTAGAAGAAGCTGATGAACGCATAGGCGCAGGCGGAGAAGGGACCGCCAATGCAAAGTATGCGCAGGAACTTCGCGCCGTAAACCACGGAATCCGTACCATTCTGAATGAACAGACCGATGAGCGGCTCGCTGAACGCGAGGGAGATGACCATGCACACGGTCGCGAGACATACGGAAATGGTGGTGGAAATAAGCACCGCCTGCCGCATACGGCGATGGTTGCCGGAAGCGAAGTTATAGCCGATGAGCGGCAGCACGCCCTGCGCCATGCCGCGCACCATGCAGTGCGCCAGCATATTGACCTTCTTCGCCACGCCGATGCCCGCCTGCATGATGATGCCGTGGGTGGACATGAGGTTATCCAATACCGCGTAGCTAATATTCTCGCACAGGGTCATGAGGCACGCGGGCAGACCAATGGAGAGTATATCCACCGGCAGACCGTCCTGCATCATCGCCTTCGAGGGGGTGAATGAAATCACCATCTTGTTGCGATCGCGGTAGAGTATGCAAATGAAGTAGATCATGGAGATGATATTGGAAAGACCGGTGGCGATCGCCGCGCCCAGCACCTCGTTGCCGGGCTTCAGAATGACGAACATGAACAGCGGGTCGAGCGCGATATTCAAAATACCGCCCAGACCGATGCCCACGCTCGCCTGCAGGGAGCGACCCTCCGAGCGCACCAAGTGCGCCAGCAGGTTGCTCATGGTGGTGCCAATGCCGCAGATGACTACGGTGACCATGAGGTAGCGCACCGCGTGGATATGCACCTGCTCATGGGTGCCGCCCAGCAGGTTCATAAAGGTATCGCGGAACAGCAGCGCAAGCAGCGCGTACAGCGCGGTCACTACAAGGCAGCCCCACATGGCGAACGCGGCGGCGTCCTTGGCGCGATCGTTGCGCCCCTGTCCGAGCGCGCGGGAGATCACGCTGGAGCCGCCCACGCCGAACAGGTTGGAAATGGCGGTCAGGAACATGAACGCGGGCATACAAATGGTCACGGAGGTTACCATGACCTCACTGCCCGTTTGACCGATGAAGAAGGTATCCGCCATATTGTAGATGACGCCGATAATCTGCCCAATAACCGTAGGCAGCGCCAGCTTCAATATCGCCTGCATAATGGGCGCGCTTTCAAACAGCGCGCGCTCCTTGAGTTCGTTCTTCAAACCGCATTCCCCCTCAGCTTCCAGCGGCGTAGACCCTACGCCGCATTTGTATAACGATAACTATAGCTTATGGGCACCCAAATTGCAAATTATTTTTCTGGATGGAACTATAATTATTCGTTATTGATTTTGCGGGAAAAATTCACGAATCGGAGGGGATCATAGAATATTATGGATAAAACCGTGTTATTTTCTTTTAATATTATAACATTTCATTATTTATCGTTGAGAAATATTTACTTTGAGCGGGCGAGATTTCCACAGCATTACAACGCACATGGCGAGCATAATCAGCAATATGCCCACGCCCGCGCATATATGCATCGTGCGGGCGAAGCCGCGCGCGCCGTCGCCGAAGCGGCTGATGAGCGCGGTTTGCAAAAGCAGCACGGACATCATGGCGCTGGCGAGGTTCAGGCAGCCCGTCGCCGCGAGTCGGCGGTCGCGAACGCGCCTGCCGCGCGCCACGGCGGCAATCGCGCCGATCCACTTCACAAAGGCAAACAGGGCGAACGCGTAAATGAACACGCCCGGGTAGTCGATTTGTCGATCGCTCGCCAGCATTTCCAGCATCACGCCCGCCATAGTGAGCGTGAGCGCCAGCAGCTGCAGCGCCGTTCTGCGATACGCCGCCCAGCCTTCCGCGTACTTTCCCACGCCGCGCCTGCCCTCCTGATAGGAGCGCAGCAGTGAAAAGCGCATACCCGCCAGCGCAACGTAATACACGCCCGCCGCCAGCCACCACGCGGAGCGGTACCAAAGCCCCATTCCCAGCTTGACCAGCGCGAATATCAGGTTGAACAAAAGGGCGCATACGAGCGTCCACGGGTTGCGCGCGCTGGGGTTCATGAGCGGTTCGTACCACCAGCCGAGCTTTTCCTCCAGCCGCGCGTCCGCCGCGCCATACGCGCGCTTGACTAGACGCGCCCCGTCGATGCATACAATGACCAGCGCGTACGCGGAAAGGAGATACGAGGCGTAGCGAAACGCGGGAAGACGCACCCAGTCCGACAGCGCGGCGATCAGCATTACCGCGCTTCCCGTAGCGATTACGGTCGCTTTGCCCGTACCCGGGTGCAATATGCGCCAAATGAATTCCCGCACCGCCCGCTCGCCTCCTCGTGCAATCTACAGGAAAGTATACCACAGATCGTGGCGGCGTGTCCATTGCTCGCCCATGAGAACACAGGGAGCCGCCTCGCTCGAGACAGCTCCCTGTGAAAAAATACCTTGCCTATTTGAACCAAACGAATTGGCAAAACAGCACGAACAGCACCAGCCCAACGCAAAGCACACCCACCACCAACAGCGCCGCCTTGAGCGCGCCCCATGTGAAGAACATGAGCTCTCTGCGCGTCATGGGCTCCTGCGGCGATGGATTTGCCTCTTCCCGCTTGGGCGTATACCAAGGCATACCCTCGGCGTTCATGGAAACGATGGTGCGCCCGTCGTCCTGTTCGGCAAACGAATCGCGCTTACGCCTTGCCATAGCCGCTCTCCGGATCGTACATATGGCAGGTGACGCGGTGCCCGTTGCCCATATCCATGGTCTTGGGCGCCTTCTGGGCGCACACCTCGCGGCACAGGCGGCAGCGGGTATGGAACTTGCAGCCCGACGGCGGATTCGCCGGAGAGGGAATGCTGCCCTCTAGTATAATGCGGTTCATCTTCACCGTGGGATCCGGAACAGGTATGGCGGAAAACAGCGCCTGCGTATAGGGGTGCAGCGGATTGGCGAAAATCTCCGTTTTATCCGCAAACTCCACCATATTGCCCAAGTACATTACGCCCACCGTATCCGAAATATGCTGCACTACGGAAAGATCGTGGCTGATGAACAGATAGGTCAGGTTGTACTCCTTCTGCAAATCCTCCAGAAGGTTGATAATTTGCGCCTGTATGGATACATCCAGCGCGGAAACCGGCTCGTCGCACACGATGAAATCCGGATTGAGGGCGATGGCTCTGGCGATGCAGATGCGCTGGCGCTGTCCGCCGGAAAACTCGTGCGGATAGCGATCCTTCTGGTAGTCGTGCAATCCGCACGATTTCATTACGCGGGAGATATAGGCGTCGAATTCCGCCTCCGGTACGAGATGGTGCTCGCGCACCGCCTCGCCGATGATTTCGCCCACCGGCAGTCTGGGCGAAAGGCTGGAATACGGATCCTGAAATATGATCTGCATCTTGGGGCGGAACTCGCGCAGCGCCTTGCCCTTGAGGGCGTCCAAATGGGTATCGCCGTTGAATATGACCTCGCCGGAGGTCTTGGGGGTAAGGTTGAGCAGCGTTTTGCCGATGGTGGTCTTGCCGCAGCCGGATTCGCCCACCAGACCCATGGTGGTACCGCGCTTTATGGAAAAGCTCACGTTCTCCACGGCGTGTACCTGCCCCACTACGCGCCCGAACAGACCCGCCTTAATGGGAAAGTATTTACAGAGGTCGCGAACCTCTACAACGTTGGTTGCTGCTGCCATGGGGCTCACCTCTTTTCATTGTAATAGCGCCAGCAGGATACGATGTGCGTATCGCTCACGTGCGCCTCGGGCGGATACTTGCCCGCGCAGCGCTCCACGCACTTTTCGCAGCGGTCGCTGAAATAGCAGTAATCCGGCATATTCACGGGGTTCGGCACGGAACCCGGAATGGAATACAGCCGATCCACCGCCTTGTTGATGACGGGCTTGGATTCCATGAGCCCGATGGTGTAGGGATGCCGCGGATCGAGGAATACCTCGTTCGCCAAGCCCTTTTCCACCACGCGTCCGGCGTACATTACCACCACGTAATCCGCCATTTCGGCAATGACGCCCAGATCGTGGGTAATGAGCATAATGCTGGCGTTGATCTCGCTCTTGAGCTTGCGCAGCAGCTCCAATATCTGCGCCTGAATGGTCACATCCAGCGCGGTGGTGGGCTCGTCGGCAATGATGAGCCCGGGGTTGCACGCCAGCGCCATGGCGATGACGATGCGCTGCCGCATACCGCCGGAGAGCTCGTGGGGATAGCGGTTGTAAATGCCCTCCGCGTCCGGAATGCCGACCATCTGAATCGCTTCTATGGAGCGGCGCTTCACGTCCTCCTTGCTCATTTGCGGATTGTGCAGCGAAATGACCTCGTCCAGCTGGAAGCCGATGCGGAACACCGGATTCAGGCTGGTCATGGGCTCCTGAAAAATCATGGAAACCACGTTGCCGCGCACCTGACGCATGGCGTCGATGGGCATTTTCGCCACGTCGTACGCCTTATTGCCCAAATTCAGGCGAATGGAGCCTTCCACAATCTGCCCGTTCGGGCGCTGCACCAGCTGCATGAGCGAAAGGCTGGTCACGGATTTGCCGCAGCCGGATTCGCCCACAATGCCCACGGTTTTGCCCTTGGGCACCTCGAAGGTTACGCCGTCCACCGCCTTCACCGTGCCTACGTCGGTAAAGAAATAGGTGTGCAAATTATCGAACTCCACCACGTTTTCGGGGTTCGCCATTTGCGTGAGATATTCCGATTCGGGCACGCGCTTGCGCGAGAGGCGCTTATCCAGCTCGCGCGTAATCTTCACGTTCTCGCGGCTGATCTTGCGGGATTCGCGGGCGGAGATATAATTCGCGTCTGTCTTCTTTTTGAACATATGTCTCTCCCCCTTCCCGTCAGCGCTTCATCTTCGGGTCGAACGCGTCGCGCAAACCGTCGCCCACGAAGTTAAAGCCCAGTACCGTCAATACAATCAGTATGCCCGCCGGAATCCAAATGAACCAGAAGTTGGTCATTACGTAAATGTTGCTCGCGGCGTTAATAATGGAGCCCCAGCTCGCCAGCGGATACTTAATGCCCAGACCCAAGAACGACAGCGTCGCCTCGGTCAATATAATGGAGCCCAGACCCATGGTCGCCTGCACAATGAGCAGCGGCATTACGTTGGGCACCAAATGGCGGAATATACGCCGCGATACGCGAATGCCGGTCGCCTCGGTGGCGATCATGAAATCCTGCTCGCGCAGCGAGAGAATCTGCCCGCGCACCACGCGCGCCACGCCCGTCCAGCCCATTACGCCCATAATCGCCATCAGCAGGAATATGCGCGTGTAGGGGTTGATTTCGAAGGCGTCCATAATGGAGCCGGTAATAATCATAATGGGATAATACGGTATGGAATTGAACAAATCCACAAAGCGCATCAGCAGCGTATCCACCCAGCCGCCGAAGTAACCGGAAACGCCGCCCACTACAATGCC
Organism: Clostridia bacterium; assembly: GCA_017460585.1. GTDB lineage: Bacteria > Bacillota > Clostridia > Christensenellales > Aristaeellaceae > Faecivicinus. The sequence goes on along the minus strand of JAFUAR010000363.1, from coordinate 7,892 downwards.
GAGCAGGTTTTCCAGTATCATAACCACGAAGCCGACCATGAGCGAAATACGACCGCCGTACATCAAGCGGGTCATTACGTCCATGCCGTGGTCGTCCGTGCCCAGCGGGTGCGCCAAGCTCGGCAGCGCGTACATATCGATCAGCGTGGTCTGCTGTTCGGTATAAATAATGTAGTTGTTGCCGCGCATTACGATGGTGTGCTTTTCACTTTCCCCATCGGCGTTCAAGTATTCAAACGCGGTCTGCTTTTCCGCAATCGCCTCCGCCACGGCGGACTTATAATCCGTGGGCAGGAACACGCCGTTGTTCACGGGGTTGACAATCACGTTGCTCACCGTCGCCACGGGGGTGTCGCTTTCTCCCGCGCGGTAGATGAGCGCGTTCTGCGCGTCCTCGACCTCCATGGTAAACGTCTCGCCGTCCGCCTCAAACTGCGTTTCGCCGCTCTTGAGCGCCAGCTCGCCGTTTCTGCGGAAGGCGTAGCTGCCGATGGTCGCGGCATCGTCCGCGGAGTGCGCGTCGTACGCCAGCAGCGAGGCGATGGCGATCTCGCCCACGGTGCTCAGCGTGTAGCTCTTCGCCTTGCCTCGGGTCAACACGTAGCCCTGACCCTCCACATCGAAGGTGAGCTGGTTGGCCTTGACCGCCTCTATGGCGGCGTTCTTCACATCGTCGCTCAGCTCCACGCCGGCGTTGGGCTTCACATCCGCCGCCTTGCCCAGCAGCGCGACGGTCGCCAGCTCCTGCGCCGAACCGATGGCGTAGAACGAATCGCCCAAACGGGTAATGGTCCACTCGGTGCCATCCGCCGTAAAGGCGAGGCTCTCGTCGCCCACATCCTTCACCACGCGGCTGAAATTGGCGCGCACCAGCGTGCTGAGCGCGGAGCCGTCCTTGGTGAGGAAGCGGTATTCCGTGTTCACCACGGCGCTGGCGTATTCCTTATTGGCGCTGTCTACCTTGTAGAATACCTGATCCTGCCGGTAGGGAGACAGCAGCCCGCCAAAAAACGAGAACACGAACATGAACACCAATATAATGATGCCCGCGATGGCCAGCTTGTTGCGAATAAAGCGCTTGAATACCATCATGCCCGGCGACAGCACCTTGACGCGGCGACCGTCATCCAGACTGAGCTGTTCGGAATTGTTTGCAAAACGATTGTTTTCGCTCATATCGAATGCCTCCTTTCCGCGTCAGTTCACGCGCACGCGCGGGTCTACCACGGCGTACATAATATCCGCCAGCATCAGGCTCAGCTGCGTGAGCACCAGCAGAAATACCGAATAGAACATGGTAAACGGCAAATCGCCCTGCACCATTGCGTCATACGAAATATAGCCGATTCCGGGAATTTGGAACAGCGTTTCGGTAATCATCGCGCCGGAAAACAGGCTGGGCAGCAAATAGCTCATGTAGCTGACCAGCGGAATAAGCGTATTGCGGAAGGCGTGGCGGTTGATGACCACGCGCTCGGAAAGTCCTTTGGCGCGCGCGGTGCGAATATAATCCGCGTTCATGACCTCCAGCATATTGGTGCGGGTATAGCGCGTCAATCCGCCCACGCTCAGCATGGCGAGCGTGAGTACGGGCAAAATCATATGCTGCGCCATATCCAGAATTTTGCCGAACTGGGAAAGCTGTTCGTGGTAGCGCCCCACAATGCCGTACAGGTCCAGCCACGCCAGCTTCACGGCGAATATGTATTTTAAAACCGTTGCCAAAAAGAAGGTCGGCAGCGATATACATAGCATGGCAAATACGGTGATGCCGTAATCAAACCCGCTGTACTGGTGCCTTGCGGCCTGTATGCCCAGCGGAATACAGATCACCACTTCCAAAACAAGGGTAATAATGCTTAAAACCACGGAATACCAAATGACTTGGTTGAACTTTTCCGTAACGGGAATGCCGTACTTCCAGCTGTTGCCGAAGTCGCCCCGTGCCACGCCGCCCAGCCAGTTGAGGTAGCCGGTGACCACATCGTCGTTCATGTGGTACGCCTCGTTGAGCTGAGTCAGCCATTCCTGATAGGTCGGTCCGCCGGTCGTCGCGCTCGCGGCGGCGCGCTGCCGCGCCAAGCTTTCCACAAAGCTGGTGGGCATACAGCGCATCACTCCGTAAATAATGAATGCGCCGAAAAATATGATGACGACTGCCAGCGATAATCGCCGGACAATGAATTTCCACACGTTCCCCGAACTCCTCTCCATGCTTGATGATTCATTTAGGAGAAACCCCTTCCCCTTGAAAAAAAGCGTTACCATTCACCCATGGGGGTGTCGGTGGTCGCAACCTCCGACAATCAATCCGCAGCGACGGCGTGTACGCCGCGAGGACACGTCCCCCGTTCACGTTGCTGTGAAGCCGTAGGCGAAACAGTAACAAAAATATAGAATGCCCAAAGCCGCTCCCTCCCCAAAGGGGAGGGGGCGGCCTGAGCAGCTGTTATATGGAGAGAAAGTTACTGCGCAGCCTCGTTCATCTGCATGGTGTTCAGCTCCGCGAGCCATCCCCAATAGGTGGTGACATCGGGCGTTACGGTATCAATGTTCACGCGCTCGGTGCTGGCAATTACGATGTTCTGGCGCTGATACGCGGGAATTTCTACCGCCCAGTCCATAATCTCGTCCAGGCAGGCCTTGTACACCTGCTTGCGGTAGTCCTGATCCGCGCTGGCGCGCGCGTCCATCATCATCTGGTCCAGCTCAGCGGACTGAATGTGATAGTGGTTGGAATCGGTGCCGCCCATGCCCACGATATTGCCGGAGTGGTATACCTGAACCATATCCGGATCGATGGTGGACTGCCACGCCGCGCACCACATATTCTGGGTGCCCGCATCCAGCATATCCCACATGACGTTGGCGTCGGACGGGTCGTTGATCTTCAGGGTGATGCCGATGGTCTCCAACGCGTTGCGGGCGTCGGTCAGAATGGCGAAGGAGGGATGATCGCCCTTGCCGTCGCCGCCGATGACGACCTCGTAGCTCAGGGAAGCGCCTTCCGGAGCCTCGGTGAACTTGCCGGTTTCCTCATCGAAGGTATAACCCGCCGCCTTGAAGAAGCCGATCGCCGCCTGCAGCGCCGCCTCGTTCTTCTCTTCCTGAGACATTTCGGCAGTGTAGATATCGTTGCCGTCCACATCCACGGAGAACGCTACGCGGTAGCCTTCGTCGGTCGCCTGCGGCGCCGCCCAAGAGGTGGAGGAGATGGGATAGTTGATGACCGCCGCCGCGTCGCCATAGTAGCTGTCAAAGGCGGTGTCGCGGTATACGGACAGGATGGTGGCAAAGCCCTTGCGCAGGTTCTTGGAAGCCTCGCTGCCGGGTTCGCCGCCCACGTTCATGGTATCGGCGTTCAAACCGATGTAGCCGTAGCCCAGATTCGCCACGGAGTAGGTGGTTACCACGTCGCCGTCCAATTCGCCGTTGGAGTTGAAGGAACGCAGCATTTCGAAGTTGGACTTGGAGCCGGTCATTTCGCCGCCGTCGGCGGTGCCGGTCTGCACAGCGGAAGCAACCTCGGAAGCCTGAGTTTCCTTGTACTGGAAGCTCTTGATCTCCGGCTCGCCTTCGAAGTAGTACTCGTTCGCCTCGTAGTATACTACGCGGTTTTCATACTTCACAAACTTGTAGGGACCCGCGCCCATGGGCTCGGCAATCTTCTCCTGCGCGATGCTCAGATCGCCGAAGGGATGACCGAACTGATTGTTCTCGTAATCGTACTGCTCCGGATCGCCGTAGTAGTGCTTGGGGGTAATGTTCAAACCGAGAATCTGGTAAACCGCGGGAGCGGAGAAGCCCTTTACCTGCACCTGCACGGTGTAGTCGTCCACGCGCTTAATGCCCGAAATGTTGGGCACGCCCGCTTCCGTATCCACGCCCAGATCGGTCGCGATCTGCGCGGACAGCGCGGCGTTCGCCTCGTCTGCGGTGGTGCCGGTGGCGGATTCAACCTCGGCATACGCCTCAAAGTCGCCGGCGTAGGCTTCATAGGTCGCCTTGTAGTAGTCGTCCGCGGTGGGATATTCGCCGTCCGCGAGGTTGAAGGTATCGCCGTTGCTGGAGGTAAACACGTCGCCATCCACGCTGCCGAAGCCCCACATAACCATGCCCAGCACGGTCTTGAGACCATCGTTCTCGTACACTTCGTCCGCGGTCTTGCCGATGTAATCCTCGGCGTAATCATCGGTGTAGTTCGCCACTACGTAATCGATGATGCCCTGCACGTCGCCCTTCCACAGCTCTTCAATCTTGCCGTAGTAGGCGTCGTAGGCTTCCTGAGTGAAAACGTCGCCTTCCTGTACGGTGTATTCCGCGCCGGCAGCCTTAACGGCGTCGATCACTTCGTTCACCGCGTCCAGAGAGGTTTCCGGAATCTGCGTGCGGTACGCCTGCAGACCGAGAATATCGTAGCTGGACAGGGTATTGGAGCCGTTGTACGCCGGATCCAGATACACGTAATAGGTGAAGATGACGTCGTCAATGGTGACGGGCTCGCCGTCGGAGAACAGCATACCTTCGCGCATCTTGTAGGTGTAGGTGGTGATATCGGTTTCCTCGTCGTAATCTACGGACAGGTCGCCGGTACCGGTATAGGTGTAGTCCGTTCCGTTATAGGAATGCACTTCGCCCTCGATGCCGTTGTACACAATGCCGCCCACGCGGTCGGTGGTCATCATGCTGATCTGGGTGCGGTCGGTCACGTCTACGTCGTAGCCGGTATCCGCAAAGAACGGAGAAAACTTAGAGGACAGATCGGAAGTGGCGACCACCAGCGGGGTGCCCGCGGTCTCTTCCGCCGCCTCGGTCGTTTCAGCTACCCCCCCTACCATGCTCAAGAGCATGAAGGAAGCCAGCAGCAGCGCCAAAAGCTTATTCATTTGAAAATCCCTCCTTGATTGATTACCCTTGTTTGCACAAAGTATCTATTTAACTATAGTACAGTTTCCCCAGCGTGTCAAGAACGGGGAGAATAAAAAAGGGGCGAAGCGGCGCGTATTTGGAGTAAAATATAACAAATGGAGCCGTACCCACAGCGCGCCCGCTTCCAAACCACGTTGGCTGGAAAGCAAACGGAGCACTTCAAATTCCGTTTGGGAAGCCCGTATCGCGCTTGCGCTCGCCCATGCGTTGTGTTAATATAATGTAGGATATTTGAGTTTGGAGGGAGCCTTTCATGAAAAAACTGCTGCTGGGGAACGCGGCCATCGCCCGGGGATTGTACGAGGCGGGCGTGCGCTTCGTATCCTCTTATCCCGGCACGCCTTCCACGGAAATTACCGAGGAAGCCGCCGAATACGACGCGCTCTACGCGGAATGGGCGCCCAACGAAAAGGTCGCCATGGAATCCGCCATAGGCGCCAGTCTCGCCGGCGCGCGCAGCTTCTGCGCAATGAAGCACGTGGGCATGAACGTGGCCGCCGACCCGCTGTTTACCGCCAGCTACACCGGCGTGAACGCCGGCTTGGTCGTGACCGTAGCGGACGACCCGGGGATGCACTCTTCCCAAAACGAGCAGGATTCGCGCCACTACGCCATCGCCGCGAAGCTGCCCATGCTGGAACCTTCCGATTCCACGGAGTGTCTGGAATTCACCAAGATCGCCTACGCGCTCTCCGAGGAATTCGATACCCCCGTGCTGCTGCGCACCTGCACGCGCGTGGCGCACTCCCAGTCGCTGGTGGAGCTGAGCGACCGGCAGGAGCTTCCCCTCAAGGAGTACGAGCGCAATCCGCAAAAGTACGTCGCCGCGCCCGCAAACGCCATTCGCCGCCACGCCGCGGTCGAGGAGCGCTGCCGCAAGCTCGAGCAGTACGCGGAGACCACCTCGCTCAACCGCGTGGAGCTGGGCGAAACCTCGCTGGGCTTCGTGACCTCGGGCACGGCGTACCAGTACGTGCGCGAAGTATTTCCCAATGCCAGCGTATTCAAGCTGGGGCTGGTCAATCCTCTGCCAACGGAAGCGCTTCGCCGCTTTGCCGAGCAAGTGGATCGCCTGATCGTCATTGAGGAGCTGGACGGAGTCATCGAGCGGCATATGCGCGCCAACGGCATCCGCGTAGACGGCGGCAAGGATTTAACCGGCTATCTGTACGAGCTAAGCCAGAGCAAGCTGCGCGCCATAATGGGGCTGGAGCAGCCCGAGTCGGTCGCCTTTGACGAGCCCGTGCCCGGTCGCCCGCCGGTCATGTGCCCGGGCTGCCCGCACCGCGGTCTGTTCACCGTGCTTTCCAAGCTGAAGCTCACCGTGCTGGGCGATATTGGCTGCTATACGCTGGGCTCCGCCGCCCCGCTGTTCGCCATCGATTCCGTGGTGTGCATGGGCGCGTCCATCGGCATGGCACACGGCTTCACCAAGGTGCGTCCCGAAGCGGCCAAGCGCACGGTCGGCGTCATTGGCGACAGCACGTTTATGCACTCCGGCATGACGGGGCTGGTCAACATGGTGTACAACAAGAGCGTTTCCACCGTGCTGGTGCTGGATAACGCCATTACCGGCATGACGGGGCACCAGCAGAACCCCACCACCGGTCTCACGCTGCAGCAGGAGCCCACCTACGCCATTCGCATAGAGGATTTCTGCCAGAGCATCGGCATTCGGCGCGTGCGCGTGGTCGACCCGCAGGATATGCAGGCGGTGGAGCAGGCGCTGCGCGAGGAGCTGGCGGCGGAGGAGCCCTCGGTCATCATTGTGCGCAGACCCTGTATGCTGCTGAAATACGTAAAGCCCAATCCGCCGCTGCGCGTAAACGCGGAAAAGTGCGTGGGCTGCAAATCGTGCATGAAGATCGGCTGTCCCGCCATTTCCTTCTCGAATAAAAAGTCGTCCATTGACGCGACAATCTGCGTAGGCTGCGGCTTGTGCGCGCAAATGTGCAAATTCGACGCGTTTGAAGGCAAGGAGGCGTAGGCAATGAATACCACTTCCATTATGATTGTGGGCGTAGGCGGACAGGGCACGCTGCTCGCCTCGCGCCTGCTGGGCAGCGCGCTGATTTCGCAGGGATACGATGTAAAGGTGAGCGAGGTACACGGTATGTCGCAGCGCGGCGGCTCCGTGGTGACCTACGTGCGCTACGGCGACAAGGTCGCCTCCCCCGTAATCGACAAGGGCGAAGCGGACTACATACTATCCTTCGAGCTGCTGGAAGCCGCGCGCTGGATCGGCTACCTCAAAAAGGGCGGACTGCTCATTACCAACACCCACCAAACCCCGCCCATGCCCGTGATTACCGGCGCGGCGGTATACCCCGAAAACATCGTGGAAAAGCTCGCGCAGAAGGCGAAGGTCGTCGCGCTGGACGCGCTGCCGTTGGCGGAGCAGGCGGGCAGCGCCAAGGCGGTCAACGTAGTACTGATGGGCGTGCTTTCCAAGCAGATGCACTTTGACAAGACCGTATGGGACAAGGCGATTGAAGAAACCGTACCCGCGCGTTTTCTGGAGCTCAACCAGCGCGCGTTCGAGCTGGGAAGGGCGCTTTAAGGGCGCGCCGATGCAATAAATACGGCGGATAAACGGATTCGTTTTTCGAAAGCGCGGTTTCAGCAATCCCTCATAAATCCATTTGGCGCGGGGGTTCAAGCAAAACAGCTTGAACCCCCGCGCCCTTTCTGTTTGGAACGGTTCAGCGATTGTGCTGGGAACAATCTCCCCTTCACCGATCATTTCATACGTTTTTATACAGCTTTGCCACAATGATGTCAAGCGCAGTGAATTGATGTTTTGCCCGATCAACGGTATACTATGGTTACCACTCACCCAATGGGGGTGTCGGGGGTCGCAACCCCCGACGTTCATCCGCAGCGGCGGCGTGTACGCCGCGAGGACGCGGACCAAGTGTCCGCTTCCTTGCAGGTTTTGCGCCCGGAAACTGCGTAGCGGTTTC